>DASUEC010000324.1:0-3410 GCA_036275255.1 Limnobacter sp.
CCGATACCGCCCACGTTGTGGCCGCTCGTGACGAAAGACCGGCCCCATGGAGTAAACCCGCTGCGGGGCAGCATACGTGAGATTGTGTTGTATGACGGCACGGGCAATGCCAGCCGTGAACTCGGGCCTTAGGGTAAGCTCGTCCCCGTTGAGGCGGTCAACAAAGCTGAACATTTCTTTTTCAACAATGTCGGTGACCTCACCAATGCCCCGCCTGAAAAGGGCGGTTGGTTCCAGCACAGGCGTCTTGATGAGTCGATAGCCATAGGCCGTAAGCCATTCGCGCAACATCACTTCCAGGTTTTCCCAATGGATGCCCTCCACGGGCAACACATCGTTCATGCCTTTCACCGACTGCAAACGCATCTGCTTTTTGGATTTGGACTGCTCGTGCGACTCAGAGAGACTCATTGCTTCATTCAACTTAATTTTTCAACCCATTATTGTCGCTCATTCTGAGGTGCTGGTTTGCCCTTTGGCATACCTTTGCTCCACATAACGCTGAACGATGGCCTGAAATTCACCGGCAATGTTGTCCCCCTTGAGGGTCACCGAACGCTTGCCGTCCAGAAATACGGGCGCTGATGGCGCCTCACCAGTGCCAGGCAGTGAAATGCCGATGTCTGCGTGCTTGCTCTCACCCGGCCCGTTGACAACGCAGCCCATCACCGCGACCTTCATCTCTTCCACCCCTGGGTACTGGTTTTTCCAGATGGGCATTTGATCACGCAAGTAGGTCTGTATCTGATCGGCCAACTCCTGAAACACCGTGCTCGTGGTTCGACCACAACCCGGGCAAGCAATGACTTGCGGCGTGAAGGCACGCAAACCTAGGGCCTGAAGTATTTCTTGGGCAACCACCACCTCTTTGGTGCGATCCCCATTGGGCTCGGGCGTGAGCGACACGCGAATGGTATCGCCGATGCCTTCTTGCAAAAGAACAGACAAAGCCGCGGTGGATGCGACAATTCCCTTGGTGCCCATGCCCGCCTCTGTGAGCCCCAGATGCAGTGGAAACTCGCTGCGTTTTGAAAGCTCACGGTACACCGCAATCAGGTCTTGCACCTGGCTGACCTTGCATGACAAGAGAATGCGGTTCTCGGGCAAACCAAGATCCATGGCTTTGCTTGCGCTGCTCAGCGCCGATTCAATCAGTGCCTCATACATGAGCTGACTGGGGGGCAAGGGGTCGGCGCGACGACCGTTTTCATCCATCATTCTGGCCAGCAGGCTTTGATCGAGACTACCCCAATTCACGCCAATTCGAACCGGCTTGTCATACTCAACAGCCATGGCGATCATGGCCGCAAAGTTGTCGTCCCTAGAGCGCGCTGATCCCACATTGCCCGGGTTGATCCTGTACTTGGAAAGGGCCTTTGCACACTCCGGATACTTTTGCAGCAGAAGATGGCCGTTGTAATGGAAGTCCCCAACCAATGGCACGGGGATTCGCATTTTGTCGAGCTGTTCTCGGATGTAAGGAACCGCTTGCGCTGCGGCGTCGTTGTTCACGGTGATGCGCACCACTTCACTGCCCTGCAAATACAAGGCTTTGACCTGCAGCGCCGTGGTCAGTGCGTCGGCCGTGTCGGTGTTGGTCATGGACTGAACCACAACGGGCGCATCACCCCCAACGTGAACAACATGCTCTTTCCATGAAACAGCCACTTTGTGGGTTTTTCGCCGAACCAATGGGGTGTTGGGAATCACGATGAAATGAACGCTGAGAGGGGTTTTAAAAAGACAAAAGCCGGGCAAAAGCCCGGCCTCGCCAGCTTAAGCAAGCTTTATTGTACAGTGAGCCGGGCCACCTCGCCGCGAATGGACTGGGAAAGATCCACCGCTTTGCCATTGTGGGTTAATGACACGGTTTGGGCGTTGCCAACAATCAACTTGAACGGCGCTTGCCCAGAGACATTCAGGGAAGTGCCCCCATCGTTGAGCTGAGAAACCAACACTTTGTCGTTGGCATCGCGCACCGTGACCCAGGACTGCTCGGCAAACTTGAAGCTCAGCCGAGCCTCGCCAGCAGCAGGTGCTGCCTGAACAGTGGGTGGCACTGCTTGTGTTGCCGGCGCGGGCGCAGGCGCAGATGAAGGCGCTGCGGCCACCGCAGGCCCCTGTGCAACTGCAGCTGTAGAGGGGGCTGTTGTGCCAGGAGCCGTGGCACCACCAGCCACTGCCGCGGGCTGCTGAAGCGCGGGGAACACCGAGCCGGATCCACCTGCAGAAGGTGTTGATTCCAAGGGCAAAGGAACAGAAGTGGCGGGAACCGAGGCTGGGTCGGTATTGCCCACACCCGGATCGGCAGCAATCACCGACGGCTCGGATGGTGGCAACTCCGCAGGCGGCATCACAACGGCTTCATCGGTTTGATCCGACATAAACACCGGGATGTAAAACATGGCCATGAGCGCGACAGCGGCCAGCACAATGCCGTAGCTGAGGGACTTTTTACCGGTCTTGCGATCGAAATTCAAAGAAGACAAACGCTTGGAGCTGCTAGGCATCTTGGGTTCAAGAGGATCCACCTTGCTGGTCTCTGCAGCGCTTACTCGAGCGGCCGCTGCGACGGCACCGTCTGAAAAGCCAAACGACGCAATGACTGGTGCGGGGTCCATGCGCAGGGCTTTGCAATAGCTTTTGATGAACGCCTTGGCGAATGTTTCAGGTGGCAGACGACCCACATCCCCACTCTCGATCGCCTCCAGCTGGCGCTCATTGATTTTGGTCTGTGCACTGATGTCTGCCAGGCTAAAACCAGCCTTCTCCCGGGCTGCGCGCAAAATTTCACCGGGATTTTGCCCCGATTCAAGCAAGGTCAGATTCGGATGCTTGTCACCCGGGGTTGCTGCCTGTGTGTCGCTTTTTGGTTCTGGGTTTGCGCCAGTGTCTGGTGATTCTGTTTTGCTCATGGCACGGTTGTCATTCATTTGGTCATTCCAAGCTTCGGCTGCGTCTTTGGGCGCCGATCAATAGTCTTTTAATTGTTTACCGCCACAGACCTGCTAAGCATAATCCATGCGAAGGGGCATACTCAAGCATTTTCAATCGACAATTCAATGATTTGTGCAATTTTTCAAGAAAACATCGCAGGTAAGTGGAAGAATGATTGATCCAACCCTTCCATGCGGCCACAATTCCGTTCATTGTATGTCAAAGCCCATGAGCCATTGCCTCAGTTTCTGCGTTTGGAGGACGCTCTCAGTTCTTCTACAGAAATGACTTGCGCCATTCGCTCGCGAACTCGGGTTCGATCTTTGACCTCGCCTGCCAATTGTCCGCAGGCCGCATCAATGTCATCCCCCCTGGTTTTGCGAACCGTGGTTACCACGCCACCTTGCGACAGAATATCGACGAACGCAGCAATGGCCGGGGACGTTGACTTGTGCAAGCCAGATTCAGGGAAG
>DASUEC010000325.1:0-6170 GCA_036275255.1 Limnobacter sp.
CACCCATGACCACATGGCAAAAATGAAAGACCAGGCGATCGTGTGCAACATTGGGCACTTCGACAACGAAATTGACATTGCCAGCGTCAAAAAGTACCAGTGGGAAAACATCAAGCCACAAGTCGACCACATCATTTTTCCGGATGGCAAACGCATCATCATGCTTGCCGAAGGTCGCTTGGTGAATCTGGGTTGTGGCACAGGCCACCCCTCCTTTGTGATGTCCTCCAGCTTTGCCAACCAAACCATTGCGCAGATTGAGCTGTTTACCCAAACCAGCAAGTATCCGGTGGGTGTGTATGTATTGCCAAAGCACTTGGACGAAAAAGTGGCACGCTTGCACCTGAAGAAAATTGGCGCACAACTCACCGAGTTGAGCCCAAGCCAGGCGTCGTACATTGGTGTGAAGCAGGACGGGCCCTACAAACCCGACCACTACCGCTACTGATGCACTGACGGAAAAAGCTCTCCTTGCGTGCAGACATTGCGCTGGTAGAACGTGGCCTGTGCACCAGCCGTGCTCAGGCCCAACTGTGCATTGAAAAGGGGCGGGTTGTATACCGCCCCTCTGCTGCGGCAGGGTGGGTTGCGGTCAAGAAGGCGTCACAAACCATCGAGGCGCATCATGGCCTTGAGTTAAAGGCCTCTGAGGAGCCTGAGTTCGTCTCGAGAGGAGGGTTCAAGCTGCTTGGTGCCTTGCAGGACCTCGGCGTGAGCCCCAAAGGCTTGAAATGCCTGGACATTGGGCAGTCCACAGGCGGGTTCACGGATTGCCTGCTGCAACAGGGTGCCGCAAGCGTGGTGGGCTTGGATGTTGGGCATGGCCAATTGCACCCCAGATTGAATGCTCACCCCCAAGTGCATGCCATCGAAGGCGTGAATGTGTACAAAGCCAACCCAGCTGAAATCTTGGGTGGTCTACAGCAGGCCCGCCCGGATTTTTTACCGCTGCAACTGGTGGTGGCAGATTTGTCCTTCATTGCGTTGCGCAAGGTGCTGCCCAACTTGGTGGCACTCATGCCTGCGCCCTGCTCTGCCATACTGCTGGTAAAGCCCCAATTTGAATTGGGTCCGGAACACGTAGGCAAGCATGGTCTTGTCAAGAATCTTGAAATCCTCTTGCCAAGGCTGGAAGGTGACATAACAAAGGCCAGCATGGCATTGGGATTGGAAGTAAAACGTTTTGTACCCAGCCGCATCCAGGGGGGTGACGGCAATCAGGAGTTTTTTCTGCACCTGGAAAAACACACATCCAATTTGCAAGTTTCATCATGAACATGAACATCAGCTTCGAATTTTTCCCGGCCAAAACCGAGGAAGGTGCAGCCAAGCTGCAGACAACCTGTGAACAGCTCGCACAGCGCAACCCAGAGTTTTTTTCGGTGACGTTCGGCGCGGGCGGGACAACCCAGGACGGCACACTCAGCACGGTGCTCAGCATCCAAGGCATGGGGCATGAAGCCGCACCTCACTTGTCTTGCGTGGGTGCAAACCGCGAAAAAATCCGCTTGCTGCTGGACACCTACAAATCCCGTGGCATCAAGCGGATTGTGGCGCTTCGCGGCGACTTGCCCTCGGGCACCATGGGCAGTGGTGATTTTCGGTACGCCAGTGAGTTGGTGGAGTTTATCCGGGCAGAGACAGGCGATCACTTTTTCATCGAAGTGGCAGCCTACCCGGAGACGCATCCTCAGGCCAAAAGTCCGGCTGCTGACGTGGACGCGTTTGTGCACAAGGTGAAATGCGGAGCCAACTCTGCGATCACCCAGTATTTTTATAATCCAGATGCTTTTTTATATTTTCGGGATCAGGTGCAAAACCGTGTGAGCGTCCCTGTGATTCCTGGCATCATGCCAATCACCAACTACAATCAGCTGGCGCGCTTCTCAGATGCATGCGGCGCAGAAATTCCGCGCTGGATCCGAAACAGACTGCAGCATTTTGGCGATGATCGGGACGCAATCCGGTCTTTTGGTCTAGAGGTGGTCACCACCCTGTGTGAAAACCTGATTCGGGAGGGTGTGTCGGGCTTGCATTTTTACACCATGAACAATGCACAACCCACACTCTCCATTCTGGATCAACTGGGTTACTGAGGCACACTGCGGCCGGTGACATGGATGATCTCTTCCTCGGTGATGATGATGTCGACCGGGTGATCATGCGCTTCGCCAAAATCCTGGGCAGCCTCAGTGGCCGCATAAGCCACCCCAATGGTCAACGGCTTTATTTGCAAATTCGACAAAGTTCGGTCGTACCAGCCTGCGCCATATCCAAGACGGCGACCTGTTCGATGAAACGCGACACAGGGCAACACAATGATTTCTGGCTGTAGCCAGACCATATGCTCGGGAACCGGAATGCCATAAAGACCGTCTACCAAAGGGTCCCCATGACGCCATCGCGCAAAATTCAGTACTTTGCCTGTTGGCATGGTGCAACACACGGGCAGGGCCCAATCCAACATGGCCAGGTTTGCCTGCTGAACAAGCCCCGTTAAATCCGGCTCACCACGCGCTGGATGGTAAATTGCCACGGTGCACGGCGAACTGGTTTGGAGTACATTAAGCGAGAGGGCTTGCATGCGCGCGGAAATCTGTTGGACCTTTTCATGATCCAGGTTTTCGCGATACGCCAAGGCGACCTGTCTTAATGTTTTTTTATTTTCGGACACGATGAATTTTACCCAGATCCTTGCTCGCCTGTTCTCTGCCTCTGCCCTGGCAGCGCTGCTGACTGTAAGCCACGCAAATGCCAATGATTCGCACCAAGAGTTGGTGAGGCAAATTAAAACCGCCTACAGCGACGGTCATTATGACAACTTTATGCGCTTGGTGGCACAACTGCCCCAAAACCATCTTTTTCGACCCCATGCCGAGATCTGGCAATTCCGTTTTTTCCAGAAAGGGCAGGAGAAACAGTTTCCAGACCGTGAGTTGGTGTGGTCTGCAGACAGCGTGATTCCGCTTCTTGAAAAACACGACAACACCTGGCCAGCCGAAAGCTTGCGCCGGGACTGGCTTGAGCAGCTTGCAAGAACAGCACAGTGGGAGCTTTTTGCCCAGCAGCGACCCAAACTGCGCTACAGGCCCGACCAAGGGGTTGAATGTGCAGACCTGATGTATGCAGCCGAGCAGGGGCAGTTGGTACGCTACAAAATCAACACAGTCATCTCCCACGAAAAAAGGCTGCCCCGCACATGCCGGACGCTGCTGAAAAATCTGTACAAGATGGGTGGTATCTCGGCGGAGGACCTGGACAGACATGTGCTGCACTTGGTGGCGGCCAATCAGGCCGGGCACGCGGTGAAGTTTGTCGAAGATTTCGCGGACACGGCCTGGGGGCGCAACATTGACACCAAGATACTTCGAAACGCCATTTCGGGCCCTGAGGCGCAGCTTCGCAAAACAGGGGGGCAGGAAGGCACGGACCTTTACCTGGCGGCAGCCCTGACCCGCAAAGCCGTCGACGATGTCAATGCGGCCGCCAGCGACCTGGAGCGACGGTATAAAGAACGGCTGTCACGCCCAACCGAGCAATGGCTTTGGGCGCATGTTGGCTACCGGGCCGGGCTCTTGTGGAACCGCGACTCACTGGCCTACTTCAGGCGCAGCAATCCTGACGTGATGAGCAACGAGCATCAGGAATGGAAGGTGCGTGCAGCCTTGCTCGTTCAGGATTGGCCGCAGGTTCAACATGCGACTCAGGAAATGAACCCTGAACTTAGGGAAGATCGGGCTTGGATTTACTGGCGCGGACGTGCCCTGGCTGCAACAGGAAAAATTGTGGAAGCCAGGCAGGAGTGGATCAGGGCATCCCACCCGTTTTCTTTTTATGGAAAACTGGCGCACGAAGAGCTGGGTAACACGGTGCAGGCACCGCCCAAACCTGATTTGCTGACTGCTGCTGAGTTGGAGAAGGCCAAGTCCAACAGAGGACTGCAACGCGCATTGATGCTTTATGATGCAGGGCTGCGAACGGAGGGTTTTTGGGAGTTCAACCTGCAAGTTGCTCAAATGAATGATCGGGAATTGCTGGCAGCCGCCACATGGGCAAGTCGCAATCAACTCTATGATCGTGCGATTGCAGCGGCAGACCGCACCGAGGTCCAGCACGACCTCTCTTTGCGGTATCTGACCCCGTTTCGTGAAAACATGAGAGCAAAGACACAAAGCATCGGCGTCGACGAGGCGTGGGTTTATGGCCTGATCCGGCAGGAATCCCGGTTTGTGACAATTGCACGGTCGGGTGTCGGAGCAAGTGGCCTGATGCAGGTGATGCCAGCCACGGCAAAATACGTGGCAAAAAAAATCGGTCTCTCCGATTTTCAGCCTGCAGACATTAACGAGATTGACACCAATCTGACCTTGGGCACCAGTTACCTGAAAATGGTGTTCGAACAACACGACAGGTCCCCAGTGCTTGCCTCAGCGGGTTACAACGCGGGGCCAAGCCGGCCAAGCCTTTGGAAGCGCCGACTCGGTGCCGGGCGCACCATGGAGGGTGCGATGTTTGCAGAATTGATTCCTTTTGACGAAACACGGGGCTATGTTAAAAACGTCTTGTCAAACACAGTGGCCTATTCGCTGCTTTTGAACAATGGCTCAGCGCCTTTGAAACAAAGACTGGGTATCATTCAGGGATCGGATTGATCAACAAAAAAGTGGTGCCATGAGCAAAGCAAAAAACGCCCTGGTGATCGGTGGCTCCGGGTTTATCGGGCAAGCGGTCTGTAACGAACTTGCCAAGCACGGATACCGGATCACCGTGCCCACCAGGCGTTACCAATCAGCAAAACATCTCTTGACCTTGCCGACCTGTCAGGTCATTGAGGGCAACATCCATGACCGGGCCACACTGGGCAAACTGGTGGCTGGGCAGGATGTGGTCGTTAATCTGCTCGGGGTTTTGCACAGCAAGCCAGGCAAGCCTTATGGTCAAGGCTTCCGGGTGAACCATGTGGAGTTTCCAAAAGCGCTGTGCGCGGCCATGTCCAAACACGGTGTGAAACGTATTATCCATGTGAGCGCCCTTGGCGTTGGCGTGCAAAACCCTGCGCCCTCCATGTATCTTCGGTCCAAAACCGACGGTGAGGCCGCGGTCAAAGACAGTGGTTTGGCTTGGAGCATCCTTCGTCCATCCGTGGTGTTTGGGCGGGGCGACAAGTTTTTGAACACCTTCGCCAGTCTTGCAAAACTGACCCCCTTGCTGCCGTTGGCCGGTGCAGGTGCACGGTTTCAACCGGTTGCGGTGGGCGATGTGGCCAAAGCTGTGATGCAATGCGTGCAAGATGCCGGAAAAGAGACCCTGCACAACACCTATGATTTGGTTGGACCAGAGATCTTTACGCTGAAAGAGCTTGTTCAACTGGCGGCTCGTGCAGTTGGAAAAGATCCCTTGGTGTTCGGGATTCCAGACGCATTGGGCAAGGCACAGGCACTGCTGATGGAACTGGCACCCGGTGAACCACTCATGAGTCGTGACAATGTGGACTCCATGAAAATCGACAATGTCAGAACATCTGGCCGCATTTTCCCTTTGGCTGTGTATGAAAATCTGTCTGTTGTTGCTCCTGTTTACCTCAAGGCACGCCATTTGCCATCCGATCTGGATGAATTCCGGCGCAGTGCTCACCGCCAAGACTAGCCCTTAAGCCTTGATTCATCGTACAATTTCGACTTGAACAACGCAGCCACACCGAGTTTTTGCCTGGCTGCGTTTGCCTTTTACAGCCAAGCCATTTTTACCGCACCAAAGTAGAGAGTTTTGCCGTGACCGACTTCCTGATGAAAACCTACGCCCGTCAACCGATTGCCTTCACCCACGGGGACGGCGTTTGGCTGTGGTCAACCGATGGAAAAAAGTATTTGGACGGTTTGGCTGGAATCGCAGTAAACGGTTTGGGCCACAACCACCCAAAGCTGGTGCAAGCAATTGCCAATCAAGCAGGAAAACTCATCCACACGTCCAACCTGTACGGAATTGTTGAGCAACAACAGCTTGCACAAAAACTCTGCGAATTGTCCGGCATGCAAGAGGCTTTCTTCTGTAACTCCGGTGCTGAAGCCAACGAGGCTGCGATCAAACTGGCGCGCCATTACGGCCACAAGCGCGGCATTGAGAATGCAAAGATCATTGTGATGGAACGCGCATGGCACGGACGCACCTTG
>DASUEC010000326.1:0-3182 GCA_036275255.1 Limnobacter sp.
CGGCGAAACCTGCGGCGAAACCTGCGGCGAAACCTGCGGCGAAACCTGCGGCGAAACCTGCGGCGAAACCTGCGGCGAAACCTGCGGCGAAACCGGCAGCGAAACCCGCAGCGAAACCCGCAGCGAAACCCGCAGCGAAACCCGCAGCGAAACCCGCAGCGAAACCCGCAGCGAAACCTGCGGTAAAATCGGAAAGCCCTAAAAAATCTTCGGCTTCAATTCCCGCACCTGTGGTGATTGAGGCTCCTCAACCTGTTGTGCCTGACGTGAACACTGAATTGACCTCCAACTCTGACGCTGTATCCCCTTCAAAAGCCAAACCCGTGAGTGGCAGCCGCAAGCCTTCCAAGACTGCACTCTCTCCGGCCGAGGTAACCCCCCTCGCATTGCTCACTCCCAGCAAACCTGCACGCCGTCGTCGTTCTGGCGCAGCCAAACCGCGTAAACTGAAAGGCGCCACCACAACTTGGCCATTCCCGACGGGGTCGCGGCCTTAACCCACGCATTTGCCTATGTTGCTCATCGATATTCTGCGTTTGCTGCTGGAAACTGCCGCGAGCCTGCTCACATTCTGCTTGTTGTTGCGCGTGCTCATGCAATGGGTGCGCATACACCCCAGCAATCCCTTGTCACCATTTATTTTTTCGATGACAGATTGGCTCGTGAAGCCCCTGCGAAAGGCGGTGCCTGGTTATGGGGGCATTGATTGGGCCTCGGTGCTCGGTGCATTCCTGGTGTCATTCACTTTGCACATTGTGTTGGTGTTGGTCGCTGCGGGCTTGTCTTCAGGTGGGCCAGGTCTTGGAAGCATGATCACCTTCACCGTGCCGATGGCCATTTTTTGGGTGTTGCGCAATGTGGCTTATCTGTTGATGGGCATTGTGCTTATCCAGGTGGTTTTGAGTTGGGTCAATCCCTTTTCACCGATTGCGTCGGTGCTCAACGAACTCTCACGACCATTTTTGGAGCCTTTGCGGCGGGTTTTGCCCACGATCGGGAATGTGGACCTGTCGCCACTGGTGTTCTTCTTGATTTTGCAAATTGTGATGATGGTGTTGCAAAGTCTTATGCCTGGGTTTTAAGCTGCCATGTGCAAATGCAAAAAAGGCCGGTGAATCATCGGCCTTTTTTATCCACTTCGATGTGCGAATTCGGGGGCTGCGCCCTGATCAACGCGTCACTCTGGAAGTGCCTCCGCCAGTCACGACGCGCACGCGGTCGCCCGGCCGAAACTGCTCATCGGCGTCTTGTACATAAGCGCGCAGCGTGCCATTGTCCATGCGAACGGTGATCTCAAGCCCCTGGCGGGTGGATGCGTTGCGTTCTATGGCCTGGCCGGCAATGCCGCCAGCGACCGCGCCCAGCACGGCGCCAACTGCGCGGCCACTTCCGCCACCCACATTGCTGCCTGCAATGCCGCCCACGATGCCGCCGGCGGCGGTGCCCACGCCGTTGGTGTCACCTTGAATGGTTACGGTGCGAACGCTTTCAACTGTGCCTTGCTCGATCATTTGTGCACGGCGGGTCTCTCCCTCCCGGTACACAGCACCTGAGGTGCTCTGTGTGGCGCAGCCTGCCAGCGCTGCCACGCACACCAAGGTGAGGGCGGTCGCATTGCGGATTCTTCTTGCTGGGGATTGATTCATCATTGTCTTCCTTTCAAGTTACCACGGCTTGTTGCCAAAAGCGGCTGCAAACCTGGATGCAATTTCTTCGCGACTAAAGTGGTAGTTTTGTGGTCCTTTGCATGCAATTTTCAGGGAACCCATCAAGCTGGCCAGCTTGGCCGCCTCCACCACACCCATGCCTTCGGTGAGGCCATAAAGAAGGCCACCTCGGTAGGCATCGCCACACCCTGTGGGGTCTGCGATTTGTTCTGCTTTAACGCATGGTATGTCATGCCGTTGACCTTGATGAAATACCCAGCTGCCTTCCGCACCACGGGTCACGATGAGGGCGTCCAGCTGGCTTGCGATCTGCTCCAGGGTGAGCCCGGTGCGGTCGCACAACATGCGCGCCTCATAGTCATTGACCGCTGCATAGGTTGCAAGTTCCAGGAAACGGCTCAGTTCGGGTTTGCCAAACATCGGCAGGCCTTGGCCTGGGTCGAAGACGAAAGGCACACCTGCTTTTGCCAATTGTTCTGCATGTTGCATCATGCCATCGCGGCCATCGGGTGCAATGATGCCCAAGGCGATCTCGCCAGCCTGACCAACCGTGTTCAGGTGGGAATGGCTCATGGCACCGGGGTGGAAGGCAGTGATCTGGTTGTCGTCCAGGTCGGTGGTGATGAAGGCTTGGGCCGTGAACTCCTCGGGAACGAGTTTCAAGCATGTAGTCTCTATGCCCAGTGTATTGAGGCGCTCTACATAGCCAGCCGAGTCGTGGCCGATTGCGGCCATTGGCACTGGGTGCCCACCCAACATTTTCAGGCTGTAGGCAATGTTGCCTGCACAGCCCCCCCAGTCTTTGCGAAGGCTGGGTACCAAGAATGCCACGTTCAGGATATGAACCTGGTCAGGCAGGATTTGATCTTTGAATTTGCCCTCAAACACCATGATGGTGTCAAAAGCGATGGAGCCACAAATCAGAACGCGTTGGGAAGACATGATGACAGTGTGTTGAATTTGAAAGTTTGGAACAGATTGCTGTGTGGCGAGTGTACCTGTTTATGGCAAGGAAGGGCCGCTGTCGAGCAAGGTCAGCCGAAATCCAGTGGCAGCCGATTCAGGCAGTTGTGTGTTGAGCGTTTGCAGATTGAGGTAGGCCAGCAGTTCCACAGTTTGGGCCGGGCCAATGGGTGGGGCGTCGCTTGCTGCACCACCATCGCGCTGTTGGTATTCTTGTGGGGCGATGCTGCGGCTGGCAAGCATCAAGCCTTGTGGGTCAAGCAGTTCAATTCGCAAATGAGGCCATGCGCCAGGCAGTGGGCTGGTGTTTCGCAGGGTGACATCAAGCCGAACATGGTGTTCGTCCATGGCTTGCAGGCCGCTGCCCTCCACACGCAAGGCTTGGGTGGCTGGCAAGGCGAAAAGGTGTTGAACCCCTGTGCTCGCGTTGCCAATCTGCCTTGCCAAAGGGGGCAGTTGAGCTGCAATGGTGGTGCGTTGCCACCATGCTGCCTGAAGTAAGGCGAGCACCAGCAGCGCCAGGCATGCTCGCTTTTGCCCAGGTGACGCTGG
>DASUEC010000327.1:0-5165 GCA_036275255.1 Limnobacter sp.
CCATGCCTCCAATGGCCAATCCTATCGAATCTCGGTCAAACGTGAGCATGGTGGCCTGGTGTCCAATCACCTGCACACCGCCATGCAGGAAGGCGATTGCCTTGAGCTCGGCCCACCTTGTGGTGAGTTTGTTCTGGACCAGGGGGTTGACCCATTGGTGCTGGTAACCGCCGGTGTTGGACTAACCCCCGCCATGGCAATGCTGAATGCCGCTGCTGGACTGCGCGACATTCACTTTGTGCATGCGTGCAAGAACGAAGCGCAGCATTCCTTTAAAGCCAGCACGGAGGAATTGGCCCGCAAGCACAGCAACATTCAGGTCGCGTACGTGTATGAGGACCGCGATGGCCTTCTGGACAGGCAAACACTGGCCAAGCACCTGCCAAACAATGCGCAGGTGTACTACCTTGGTCCTCCCGGATTTATGCAGCATGTCAAAAGCATGCTGGATGAACTGGGTGTGCCTTCCACTCGCCAGCATGTGGAATTTTTTGGGCCAGCGCAGACACTTCAATAAACCAACAACGGGCGGCAGGATGGGGGCGAGGCAGCGAACCCGCCCCTTTTTTTTATCCTTCAGGCCACGCTACACTTGCACGAGCAAACACACTTGGAGCACGGTCTTTGATTGTTGTGATTGCCAACCCGAACGCTGGGTACCTAAAACGCAGACCGCAAAGCGAGGGGATAGACCACCTCAAGCGCTTGTTGGCCGGTCAAGGTCGCTTGCTGCTCACCCAAAATGCACATGAATTGCCTGCGATGCTACAAGCATTGCCCCCAGAGCACATTTCAGCCCTGGTGCCTTTTGGCGGCGATGGCACCGTGTCGGCGGTGATTGGCGCAGCTGCACAAGCGTGGGGGGAGGCCAACATTCCCCCGCTGTTCTTGGTGCATGCGGGCACCATGAACATGATCGCCTCCGACATTCACGCCAAGCGCCCGCCCATGGAGGCTCTGCATTGGCTGCTTTCGAACCAGTCTGCCCTCGGTGGGCTGCACACCATGCGCTACCCACTCAAAACATCCACAGGCCAATATGGTTTTGTGTTTGGCTTCGGCACAACAGTGAATTTCATGCATGCCTACTACGCGCGCGGGGGCGGCCCCTGGGGGGCGATGCGCTTGATTGCACGCATCGTGCTTGAGGTGTTGCTGCGTGGCCCCATGCTGGGCAGCCTGTTTCAAACCGTGCGTGGGCAGGTGACGTTCAAAGAGAAGCCAACCGAGTCGTTTGCCTGGCAACTTGCCTTGGCCTTGAGCATATTGCGTTTGCCCATGGGGGCCAAAGTGTCTAGCAGCGGCGGCCCTCAAGCAAAAGCAGACTTCTGCCTCATTCACGGCACACCCAACAAGCTGGCGCTTGTGCTTAACCTGGGGAGAATATGGCGTGGACAATGGCCGGCAAGCCTGCAGGTACCCAGACAGACCAGCACTCATGTGGAGTTTTGCTTTGCTCAGGCCACCGCATGGCAACTGGATGGAGACATTCAAGTGCCCACTCACCACTTGTGCCTGGCGGTGTCAAACGGTTTACGCTTTGTTTGCAGACCGACACACTGACAAGAAAAAACCCCGAGTGCCGCACAGGCGAATCGGGGTTTTTGCGTTTGGCGGAGACGAGAAGATTCGAACTTCCGATACCCTTTTGGGGTATGCTCCCTTAGCAGGGGAGTGCCTTCGACCACTCGGCCACGTCTCCAGAAGGCCGCATTATACATGGTTTGCTCCACCTTGTTCGCCAAAAGCCAATTTTGAGGTGGCTTTTAGCGAACCATGTGGGGCCTGCGGCCTTTACGCAGCGGCTTTGTCCAAGCCGAAGGCTTTGTGAAGTGCGCGAACAGCCAACTCCATGTACTTGTCATCGATCAGGACTGAGACCTTGATCTCGGAAGTGGAGATCATTTGAATGTTGATGCCCTCTTCAGACAGGGTTTTGAACATCAGGCTGGCCACACCCACATGGGAGCGCATGCCAATCCCCACGATCGACACCTTGCAAACATTTGCATCGCCAGCCACTTCACGTGCACTCACGCTGGCCTGGATTTTGTTTTTCAACAACTCCATGGTTTTGTTGAATTCGTTGCGGTGCACGGTGAATGTGAAGTCGGTGGTGCCGTCCATCCCTTGGTTCTGGATGATCATGTCAACATCAATGTTGGCATCGGCCACCTGCCCCAGAATCTGGTAGGCCACACCGGGCTTGTCGGGCACGCCGCGAATGGTCACTTTGGCTTCATCACGGTTGAAAGCGATACCGGAAACGACGGCCTGTTCCATGTGTTCATCTTCCTCAAAAGTAATCAGGGTGCCAGACACTTTTTCTTCGTCCAGCGCAATCATTGGATCGGTCAGGCTGGAAAGCACACGGGTCGGTACACGGTACTTGCCTGCAAATTCCACAGAACGGATCTGCAAAACCTTGGAGCCCAAGGAGGCCATTTCCAGCATTTCTTCGAAGCTCACCACGCGCATGCGCCGAGCCTCCGGCACCACCCGTGGGTCGGTGGTGTACACCCCATCCACATCGGTGTAGATGAGGCACTCGGCAGCGCCCATGGCCGCCGCAATGGCCACTGCCGACGTGTCAGAACCGCCGCGGCCCAGTGTGGTCTGGTTGCCATGTTCATCGATGCCCTGGAAACCAGTGATGATCACCACGCGACCAGCGGCCAGGTCGGCCTTCACGCGCTTGTCGTCGATGCTCTCGATGCGGGCCTTGGTGTATGCGCTGTCAGTTTTAATGGGCACCTGCCAGCCAGAGTAACTGATGGCATCCAGCCCCTCGGCTTTCAAGGCCATGGCCAGCAGCGCGACAGAGGCTTGCTCGCCGGTGCAGCAGAGCATGTCCAGCTCACGGGGATCGGGTTCAGATTGAATTTCTTTGGCCAGACCAATCAGGCGGTTGGTTTCGCCAGACATGGCCGAAGGCACCACCACCATTTGATAACCTGCGCGATGCCATTTGGCCACGCGCTTGGCCACGTTTTTAATGCGTTCGGTGGACCCCATCGAGGTGCCACCGTACTTGTGAACAATCAGCGACATAAGATTAAACGCCCTGCACAAACAAAAAGCGCGAACCATTTCGCGCTTCTTTTCAATAGCTTGCCTATTTTACCTCAAGCGCCAAGCCAAAACAGGCGTCTTGCGGAAATGCGACAATTCAAAAATCAGCAAATGTCAAACTTCACCCCGCCTCAACCCACGATGTGGGTATGCTGGCGGGTTTCGTATGTGCTGTTTACTGGTTGGCGGAGTAGCCCAGATTCATTTGCAGGCCGCCAGTTTCAACCACTTCGGGATGCTTGCGCATGTACTCCAGGCGGTCGAGGTATTCAGCGGTGATGTCCCCTGTGATGTAGTGTCCATCAAAACAGCTCGCGTCAAAGGTCTGGATTTTCGGGTTCAAGTCCCGCACAGCACGCTTCATGTCCTCGATGTCTTGATAAAACAGGGCGTCAGCACCAATCTCACTGCAAATCTCTTCATCGCTGCGCCCTGAAGCGATCAATTCATCGCGTGTGGGCATGTCAATGCCATACACATTGGGGAAACGCACAGGCGGTGCAGCAGAGGCAAAGATCACTTTGCGGGCGCCACTTTCGCGGGCCATCTGCACAATCTCGCGGCTTGTGGTGCCTCGCACAATGGAGTCATCAACCAACAAAACAGCCTTGCCCTTGAACTCCACGGAAATGGCGTTGAGCTTTTGACGCACACTCTTTTTTCGCACCGCCTGCCCCGGCATGATGAAAGTGCGGCCGATATAACGGTTCTTGATGAACCCCTCCCGATAAGGCACATTCAAATGATTGGCCAGTTCCAGCGCCGCTGGCCGACTGGAATCGGGAATGGGCATCACCACATCAATGTCGGCGGCCAAGGGGCTTTTGCGGATTTGATCTGCAAGGTATTCGCCCATTTTTACGCGAGCTTCGTACACCGAGATGCCATCCATCACAGAATCGGGTCGAGCCAAGTACACATACTCAAAAATGCAGGGATTGAGGGCAAATCTTTCTGCACACTGCTGTTGGTACAACTTGCCATCCACATCCACAAACACCGCCTCGCCCGGCACAATGTCGCGCACAAACTCAAAACCCATGCCAGCCAGCGCAACAGATTCTGAGGCAAACATGTATTCGGTGCCCTGCTCTGTTTCGCATTTGCCCATCACCAGGGGACGAATGCCATGGGGGTCGCGAAAAGCCAAAATGCCATACCCGGCAATTTGGGTAACGCATGCATAAGCCCCCCGCGCGCGCGCATGCACACCAGCAACCGCGCGAAAAATGGTGGCGGGATCCAGGCTGTAGCCGTGGGCATTGTTTTGAAGTTCGTGGGCAAGCACATTGAGCAACACCTCAGAGTCGGAGTTGGTGTTGATGTGCCGGCGATCGTTTTTGAAAAGCTCCGCCTTCAGGCGCTCGCTGTTGGTGAGGTTGCCATTGTGCGCCAGTGTGATGCCGTAAGGTGCGTTCACGTAGAAAGGCTGTGCCTCCTCGGAGCTGGCAGCAGACCCTGCGGTGGGGTAGCGCACATGGGCAATGCCCATGTTGCCGGGCAGCGCTCGCATGTTGCGGGTGCGAAAAACATCACGCACCAAACCATTGCCCTTGGACATGGAAAATGCATTGCCGTGGGCTGTCGCGATGCCAGCAGCATCCTGGCCACGGTGCTGCAAAAGCAACAGGCTGTCGTACAAAATCTGATTCACTGGAGAAAAACCGGCAATACCGACAATCCCGCACATTCAACGCTCCTAGTAGCGAACCCACTTTGCCACAGTTTCGGGCAGGTGCGGCTTGATCTCTCGCATCGCATCCACCGCCAAAGGGGACAATGTGGCATTGCGCCAAAACGGCTGTTCGGGCAAAGAGGTAAAACCTGCACCCGTGACCAGCACCAACACAATAAAAATACCCCGGGCGAAACCAAACATTCCACCCAGGCTGCGATCAGCAAAGCTTAAACCCGCCGCAGCCACAATCTTTCCAAGCAATGAAATCAAAACCGCACCCACCACCAGGGCGCCAAAAAAAGCCGCTGCACAGCCGATCAGGGCCTTCATAGGTGGACTGAGCGATTCCGCCCAGTCCATGTAAACAACCAGTTCATGGCCGTATTTGTTGGCCAGCCAAAACGCGATCACCAAA
>DASUEC010000328.1:0-3706 GCA_036275255.1 Limnobacter sp.
CGCCATTTGGGCCTGGACACCCAAGCGCGCCTGAGGCCTGGATGACACTGCGCCGCTCACGCGGGTGGCGCAGTACAATGGACAGGCCAACAATAAAAACAAACTTCTGGAGACACCCCATGGCCCCCTTTGAATTTCGCACGGTTCCCCGCATTGTGTGTGAGTCTGGTTGCTCCCAACGCCTGCCGGCGCTTGTGCAGCCGCTACTCGCTCAGTGGGGTCTGGCCAGTGCACGCGTTTTTCTGCTTGCGGACCCATTCATCGCCTCGACCGTGGCTTGCAGCAGCATTGTGGAAGCATTCAAAGCCGCAGGGCACGCGGTGCTGCTGTGCAACGATGTGGAACCAGATCCCCCCGAGGCCCTGGTACAGCGCACCGCGCAGCAGGCTGTGGACTTTGGTGCCCATGTGGTGCTCGCAATTGGCGGTGGGTCTACGCTGGATGTTGCCAAACTGATTGCAACTTTGGCGCGCGGCAAGCAAACATTGCAAAGCATGTATGGGGTAGGCAATGTGAGCAGCGATCGCCTGCCCTTGGTGCTGGTGCCCACCACAGCGGGCACAGGCAGTGAAGTGACCCCCATTTCGATTGTAACCACTGGCGCAGACACCAAAATGGGCGTGGTGAGCCCTGTGCTTTATGGTGATTTGGCGGTGCTGGATGCAGACTGGACGCTAAGCCTGCCAAAGCATGTCACCGCCGCCACGGGGATTGATGCCATGGTGCATGCCATTGAGGCTTATAACAGCAAACGCCTGAAAAACCCCTACTCCGATTTTTTGGCCTGCGAGGCCCTGAGGCTGCTGGCTGCCAACCTGCCAGTGGTGTGCCGGGAGCCCGGCAACCGGGAGGCGAGGCAAGCCATGATGCTGGGCGCTTGCCTGGCTGGGCAAAGTTTTGCCAATGCGCCTGTGGGGGCTGTACATGCTTTGGCGTACCCGATTGGCGGAATATTCCATGTGCCACATGGCTTGAGTAACGCGCTGGTGTTGCCCCACGTGCTGCGTTTCAACCTGCCGGTGGCAGAACAGCAGTATGCAGAGCTTGCGCAAGTGCTGAAGCTTGGCCACCATGGCGACAATCAGGCGCAGCTTGCACAGGCCTTTATCGATTACACGGCCACGCTGTCGCCTTCCACGGGCTTGCCTGTGGGTTTGCGTGAGGTGAATATTGCGCCAAGTGATTTGCCGAATATGGCCAAGGCGGCCATGCTGCAAACCCGTTTGTTGAGCAACAACCCACGCGACATGAACGAGGCGGAGGCCTTGGCCATCTACGAGCAAGCCTACTGAATCCAGCCATGACACAATTGAGCGACTATCCCCACCGCCAGCTGGTGCAAACCCGCTGGCACGACAACGATATTTATGGCCATGTCAACAACGTGGTGTATTACAGCTATTTTGACAGTGTGGTGAACCGTTTTTTGATCGAGCAAGGTGGCCTGAACATTCACGCAGGCGAGGTGGTCGGTTTTGTGGTGGAGAGCCAGTGCCGATACTTAAAGCCACTTGCTTACCCAGAACCAATCACCGCCGGGTTGCGTGTGGGCAAACTGGGCAACAGCTCGGTGCGCTATGAGCTGGCCCTGTTCAACGCCCGCCAGGAGCTGTGCGCCAACGGGTATTTTGTGCATGTCTTTGTGAACAAAGCCACCAATGCACCCACACCCATCCCAGATTCAATCCGGCACGCATTGGCAACACTGGCTGGCTGAATGTGGGTCACCGGATGTTTTTGAAGCTGCTCAGCTTGGCAAATTGCGACCGGGCAGGGTTTTAAGTCCATTTGCAATCCCTTTCACACTTTTCCAGTCGGTGGCCTTGCGTTTTTGAAGCAGCGGCCACAGCTTCATCAGCAATTGCGCGGTGGCCAACACATCGGCCGCCGCTTGGTGGCGCTCTTCGCACACGATGCCATAGCGGTGCATCCACACGTCCAGGGGCAACTGGTGATTTTCACGGTGCAACACGGCTGCGAGGTGTTCAAGATCCAGCCAATGGCGGTGGGTGCTTCGCCCCAGCACCTTGCGCATCGCCTTGTTGATGAGTATTTCGTCAAACCAGCTGTGAAAGGCAATCAAGGGGGAGTTGCCGACATAATTCAAAAACCGGCTCAAGGCGATGTCTGGAGAGACACCACCTTGCTGGGCACCCAAGCCGATGCCGTGAATCAAGATATTGCGCTTGTCGATGGCCTCAAACTCAATCAAGTCCACGATCTCGGGGGGCTGCTTGATCACCACCTCAAAGGTGTCGGAGAGCGCAATGCGCGGGCGGCGATGCTCGTCAAATACAATCGCAGAGGCTGCGATTGAAATCAAGCGGTCCTTTTTTGGATTCAGTCCCGAAGACTCCACATCAACCACCACCCAGCGATCCGGGTTTGGCTGAGAAAAATCGAGAGACTGCGCCAGGCGCTGCCGCAAATAACGTGCAAGTCCCTGCGCTGGCAAGGTTTGGCCCGCCGAATAGGTGCTCACCGCAAATACTCCGTTTCTATGCGCTGTTGCAAACGCCTGCCCACGCGGAAACATTCTTTCAGAATGCGGCGATCAATGTTGTCCAGCACATCGTAGTTAACCACATTGGGCTGATCCAGCAGATTGGGCACACCCACGCCTTCATCCAGTTGAATGCGCAGCCGCATCATTTGCAAAAATTCAAAGCCACTGACCCAAGCGTCCCGTCGTTGTTCCTCCACACTCAGTCTTGCTGCAATCGCTTCGAACCGGCGGCGCGTGTTCACTTCATCAATGCCGTATTCAAGCGACATAAAGCGCGCCGCGTCTACAAACACCGCTGTGCCCTGGCGCTTCAAGTCCAAGGTACGAAGCCCCTCCAACTCGGTGGTGTCCACACTGCCATGCCAGTTCAACGGGGGCCTGAAACGCATGATGTTCTCGGCCAGCATGCGCAGAAAGAGGCTGGACTCCTTGGCCCTGCGCACAATGAACTCCCGCAGCGGCCTTGCCAATTCCTGATTGCCAGCCAAAGGGCGCAAATCAAAAAAGATGTTCACACGCAGCAGGTTCTCGGGGGTGGGCACATCAATCCATTTTGCAAACTTGTTGAGCCACTCACGAGCAGTCATGCAACACTCCGGGTTGCTTGCCATGATGTTGCCCTTGCAGAGGGGGTAGCCACACTGGTCCAGCGTCTGGTTAACCTCTTTGGCAAAAGCAAGCCAGTGCGGGCGGTCAATGTCCGGTTGCTCACTTACAAACAGCAGGCCATTGTCCTGATCGGTGGCAATGGTTTGCTCGCTGCGGCCCTCAGAGCCGAAACTCAGCCAGCAGTAGCTTTGCAGATCAACACCCATGCGGTTGCCAACCACTTCAAGGATGCGTTCGGTGAGCACATCATTAAGATGGCTGATCAACTCAGTCAATTGTTTGGCTGCAATGCCTTGCCCCAACAGGTTTTTGGCAAAGCTGCGAATGTCGTTGGCACTGGCCCGCAACATTTCAACATCTTGTGCATTGCGAATGTTGCTGCTGATTTGCTTGAGCGACAAACGTTGCATGGCAAAAATATCCCGCTCCGACACGACCCCAACCAGTTTGCCATGGCGGGTGATTGGTACATGGCGAATACCAAACCGGGACATCAACAAAGCGGCATCCTGCGCGGTGTGGCCCTCGTCGAGCGTGTGCACTGGCGTGTTCATTACATCAGCGATCAGGGTGCTCAGTGGTTTTTGTGCC
>DASUEC010000329.1:0-3574 GCA_036275255.1 Limnobacter sp.
GGAGGGGGTTTGCTGATTACTCCGTAGGCCAACCCGTGGAGGTTATTTTTGAGGCAGTGCTGGGCTCAGAGGTGGCCAGAAAGCTGAATCATGAATTGGGCGATTCGATTGCGCTAAGCCACGGCATGCAGTTGCAAGCGGGCGACCCCAGTCACGCCGACAAGCCTTTTACCGTGGTTGGCATACTTCAGCCAACAGGCACCCCTGTAGACCAAAGTGTGCACATCAGCCTGCAGGGCATGGAGGCCATCCACCTGGATTGGCAGGCCGGCATGCCGCTGCGGGGTGTGGACATTCCGGCAGAAATGGTTGGCAAATTCGATCTGACACCCAAATCCGTGACAGCTGCTCTGGTGAGTTTGCACAACCGGGCTGGTGTGTTTCGCGTGCAACGGGAGTTGGAGAGTTTGCCGGATGTTGCCTTGAGTGCAATTCTTCCTGGGGTGGCGCTTTCGACCCTCTGGCAGACGGTTGGCCTGGTGGAGAATGTGTTGCTTCTGGTGGCGGCCTTGGTGGGGCTCGTGAGCGTGCTGGGGCTGATCAGCGTGATGCTGGTTACCCTCGGGCAGCGAAGGCGGGAGTTGGCTGTTTTGCGGTCCACTGGCGCGGGGCCTGGATCTGTTTTTTCTCTGGTGATCCTGGAAAGTGTGCTGGTGATGTCGATTGGTGCTGCGCTTGGTGTTGTTTTAACGGCGGTGGCGGCGGCACTGTTGACGCCTTGGGCATTGTCCCAGTTTGGTATTCAGCTGGCGCAGATTTGGGGTTTGCAGCAAGGTTTGCTGGCGGTGCTTGCATACGCTGTGTTTGGCAGTATGCTTGGGGCAATACCGGCCTGGCGGGCTTACAGGCAGCAGTTGCAGGATGGTTTGAGTCCACGTGTTGTTTAAAAGGAAAACCTGGATCGTGAAGCTGAAAAAAATTGTGTTTGTGGCTGTGGTGTTGGGCTTGCTTGCCGTGCTCGGATATGGCTTGACGACATGGTTGATGAATGACGGCAACCGCGCGGGCACTTCCGAATTGGACCGGGCCTTGGCCGAGCTCAATGAAAACCCACCCGCCGGTGAAGGCGAGTATGCCGTGGGCGATCGACTGGGGCAGGGGCAATCCGCTCCAAAACAAAACTTTGATCCCAACTACCCTGAACTCGAATGGGATCGCCTGATGCCAGCCGATTGGGACCCCATGGCCGCTTTTCGAGGCTTGAACATTGCAGAACTGCAAGACAACGATCCGCGCGCCCAACAGGCCCTCAATGCCATGAGGGACGCCTGGAACAAAGCGCCGGTGAACACAGAGCTTGGCGGCAAGAAGGTGCGCATACCTGGTTTTGTGATCCCGGTCGAGCAAAGTGAGGACGGTGTCGCCGAGCTGTTGTTGGTCCCTTACTTTGGTGCTTGCATCCACACACCTCCCCCGCCTGCCAACCAGATTGTTCATGTAACCCTCGACAAGCCTCAAGCTGCCATGGGGGCCATGCAAGCGTATTGGGTGTGGGGCGAACTCAAATTGAATCGTTTCAGCAGCGAGTTTGGAGACGCCGCTTATCAACTGGTGGCCACGGGTATCCAGCCTTATGACCAGTGACGCAAGTCATTGAATAACAAAACCAATTAAAGGATTAGTAAAAACCCCTCTATTTTTATCATTGACAGACCAGGGGGGGATACATACCTTTACATCCAGCGATGTTACAGTCTTAAAAACAAACAAACGTTTGGTGCGAGTCTTGTGCCGCAACCAACACCTGTTGTTCACTGGAGGTTGAATTGGTCATGGGCAGTTTGAATGATGGCAATGCATTGCCGGTGATGCATGACTTGGAGCTGGCGTTTTTGCAGGACGTCGCACCCCGATACCTCACCCTGGCGCGTCCCCCCCACGGTTTGAAGATTCGCGAATGGAAAAATCGCAGTGCGGTGCCCTTGATCAACAAGCTGCATTCAGGCTTGTCTGGCTTGAAGCGAAGGTCTGCACGGGTTGCCGATCACAGATTGGTGTGGCTGGAAGGCGGTAATCCAGACGGCGTGCCCGTTGTTTTGCTGCATGGTTTTGCATCGAACAAGGAAAACTGGTTGTCGCTGGTGCCGTTTCTCCTCAAACAGCATCGTCTGTTTGTGTTGGATTTGCCGGGTTGGGGCGAGAGTGAGTTCAACCCCAATTTGCCCTACGGCCTGGATGATCAGGTGGCCCGAGTCGCGGCATGGATGGAGCGTCATGTTCCTGCGCCAGCGCATGTGGTGGGCAATTCGGTGGGTGGATTGGTGTCTGCCTTGCTTGCAGGCCGCCATCCCAGCCTATTGTCCACGCTGTGCCTGATGAATCCGGCTGGTGGCAAGGGGGAGAGCCACACCCTGTTTGAAGCCGGTTTGAAGGAAGGCCGCAACCCAATGATCGTTGAAAGCCTGGCTGGTGCCCACACCTTGATGAGTCTGGCTGTGCACAACAAGGCCATTGCACTTGCACTCGCGCCTGTGATGGCACAAGACCTCATCAACCGCCGCCACGTGAACAGGCATCTGTTTCACCAGATGTTTGTCAATGCCCCCAATCCGAACGGTCCCGGCATGGCTGCAACCCAGGCCAGAACCCTCATCATGTGGGGCAGGGAGGATCGTCTCGTGCATTACACCGGCGCTTACACTTACCAGGCCATCATTCCGCATGCCGATGTGGTACTTTTTGATGGAGTGGGGCACCTGCCCATGGTCGAAATTCCAATCCGCACCGCACGCTTGTTGCAGGAGTTTTGGTTGGGCTGACAATCCGTGTGCCTTCATGTTCAATCACACACAAGGATCTGAAGCATGAAAATTCGTCAAACCCTCCTGGTCTTGACAGGTGTACTGGCGCTTGCCGCATGTGGCAAAGGGCTTAACGGAGTTTACAAAGACGAGCTTGGCATACAGAAGTATGAATTCCAGCGCGATGGCACGGTGTATGTTTCTACGATGGGAGTTACCAAAGAAGCCACCTATCTGGTCGAAGATGGCAAGGTTAAAATTTCAAGCGATGGCGACACCACCATTTATGCCTTGAACGAGGATGGCACCATCAAAGGCCCTTTGGGAATGACTTTGCGGCCACAGTGATTGTTTTGCCGATATCTCACCCAAATGCCCGCTCATGCAGCGGGCTTTTTTAATGCTTTTTTACAACTTTTCCCCTGTTTGGGTCTTAGCAAAACCCAAATTCAATATTAGCGACTTTTTCCCATTCTTTTCCCCGGATGCGCAAGCTGTTCTCGGGTCCACACTGTTCAGGCGTGAATTCAATAAAAATTTTTAGTTAACAGTTGGCGAGGATGCCATGCATGCAATCTCCCGTTTGATCAGAGGCTTGCACAGCCTTTTGGCTGGTTTGTACGTCTCCGCCGTCTCTGTATTTGAACACGGATGGTACGAGGCCATCGGACATGGTCGCCCGCCTTCTGTCACACCCGAATGCCCGGTTCAGCAAATTCGCCGCGCATGCAACAACCCGATTTCTGGAGCTTCAACCCATGACTGACAAGAACATGCAAGTGCATAGCATCACCTGGCCCTTGATTCTGGTGATTGCGTCTGTGGTGTCACTG
>DASUEC010000330.1:0-17846 GCA_036275255.1 Limnobacter sp.
GCCCAAGGCATCCAATATTGGCCGATGCAATCGCTTGGGGCTTGCCCGCCATGAGGTTGGCCAGTTTGCGTTTTTTCAGTTCCCCAGACAGTTCAGGTTGCAGCACAGAGTAGGTGCCCGCGGACCCGCAGCACAGGTGCGAGTCTGCCACCGGCGTGAGTTCAAAGCCGAGTCTGGTGAGCACGTTTTCCACCACGCCTTTGACCTGTTGGCCATGTTGCAGCGTGCAGGGTGGATGAAAGGCAATGCGCGCCGGGATGCGTTGCTGTGCAATTGCCGCTTTCACCTGTGTGGCCAGGCGTTGCAAGCCTTCGTCGTTTTGGCGGGTGATGAATTCACCGATGTCCATGGTGCGCTCGCTGATTTTGCGGGCTTTGTCGGCGTACTCGGGGTCGTTGGCAAAGTGGTGGTGGTATTCGCGCACCATCACGCCGCATCCAGAGGCATTCATCACCAAGGCTTCGGCTTCACCGCTTTCGATCAGGGGCAGCCAGGCGTCGATGTTGGCCTTCATTTGGGCCAAACCACCGTCGTGGTCATTCAGGTGAAACTTCACTGCGCCGCAACAGCCGGATTTGGCCACCACCAGGCTTTGTATGCCTAGCGTGTCGAGAATCACGGAGGTGGCGCTGTCGATGGATGGCATCATGGCGGGCTGCACGCACCCCCTGAGCAGAATCACCTTGCGGTTGTGGTTTGTGTTTGCGAAGGGCAGGGTGGCGCGTTTTGCGGGCACCTTTTTCTGAAGGCCTGGCGGCAACAGGCCACGAACTGCTTTGCCCATGGCCATGCCCGCAGAAAACACTGGGCGATTGGTCATGAGGGCTTTCAGGCCGTTGCGCAAAAGTTTCTCCCCGGCGGAGCGCTCCACCCGCTCATCCACCACCTTGCGGCCAATGTCGATAAGCTGGCCATACTTCACGCCCGAGGGGCATGTGCTTTCGCAGTTGCGGCAGGTGAGGCAGCGGTCCAGGTGTTGCTGGGTTTTGCGGGTGACTTGTTTGCCCTCCAGCACTTGTTTGATGAGGTAAATGCGGCCGCGCGGGCTGTCCAGTTCGTCGCCCAAAATTTGGTAGGTGGGGCAGGTGGCTGTGCAAAACCCACAGTGAACGCATTTGCGCAGGATGGCATCTGCGGTTTGTCCCTCGGGGGTGTCTTTGATCCAGTCGGCGAGTTGGGTGTCCATGGCGAAGCGCTTAAAGAATGGGGGCCAAACGGTTGATGCTGAAAATGCCTGCGGGGTCGAACTGAGCCTTCAGGTTGCGTTGCAGCTTGGTCATCACTGCGTCGGGCGTGTGGAAAGCCTGCTGGCGTGCGTTTGGGTTGTTGGTGCTGTACAGGGTGGCGTGGCCCTTGGCTCGGCCAACACTGGCTCGGATTTCATCGGCTTGTACACCCGGGTCGGGGCGGAACCATCGTAAGCCGCTGCCCCACTCGTGCACGCTCTGCCCGTGTAATGCAAGGTCGGCGGTGGTGGGGGGCACGGCGAGGCGCCACAAATCGCCCGCCTGCTCGAAAAACGCATGCCGCTGGTCACGCACGCTGGTCCAAAAGGCTTGGGCCTGCGTTTGTGGCAGTTCTTGCCCGCCCATGGTTTTGATCGCGGTTTGAATCGCTGCGCTTGCGCCACGCAAACGCACGGTCAGTTTGCCGTGTTCCCAGAACGTGGCGTTGATGGGCAGGGGCTTGGAAAGCCAAGCATTGGTTTGGCGTATGGCTTCGTTCACGGGAAGCTCAAAAACCAGGGTGGCCTCGGCAGGGGCCACGGGCATCACTTTGATGGACAGGTCCACGGCAATGCCCAGGGTGCCCATGCTGCTGGGGATGACCCGTGATACGTCGTAGCCCGCCACGTTTTTCATGACGACGCCCCCGAAGTGCAGCAGTTGGGCTTTGCCATCGAGCAGGGTGCAACCCAGCACATAATCTTTCACCCCGCCTTTGGCCAGCCGGGCTGGCCCGGCCAAGCCACTGGCCACCGCACCGCCAATGGTGCTGTTGTGGCTGTTGGTGCCCCCCAGCCTGGGCGGCTCAAAGGCCAACTCTTGTTTTTCGGCGGCCAGTGCAGCCTCCACGGTGTGCAGCGGGGTGCCTGCCTTCACCGTCATCACCAACTCGGTGGGCTCGTATTCCACAATGCCTTGCCAAGGGCGAAGGTCAACTTCTTCCCCGTCCAGCGGGCCCCCATAAAAGTTTTTGGTGCCGCCACCCACGGGGCGCAGCCTGGTTTGGTTGCGCGCGGCTTTTTCTACCCGTGCACACAGTTCATCCAAAAAGTCAGCCATGTTGCAATGTCGCTTAAAAACGGGGCAGGTCGGCAAATGGCAGCTTGCCGTGATGCACATGCATCCGGCCATACTCGGCGCAGCGGTGCAGTGTGGGAATGGCTTTGCCAGGGTTGAGCAGGCCGGGGGCATCAAATGCCTTTTTCACGGCAAAAAATGCATCCAGCTCGGCGCGCGAGAACTGCACGCACATCTGGTTGATTTTTTCGATGCCCACGCCGTGCTCGCCGGTCACTGTGCCACCCACCTCGACGCACAATTCCAGAATTTCTGCGCCAAAGTCTTCAGCGCGCTTGATTTCTTCGGGTTTGTTGGCATCGAACAAAATCAGCGGATGCAAATTGCCGTCGCCAGCATGGAAAACGTTGGCGCAGCGCATGTCGTACTTCTTTTCCATCTCGGTGATGGCGTTGAGCACGCGGGCCAGGCTACGCCGGGGAATGGTGCCGTCCATGCAGTAATAGTCGGGCGAAATCCGCCCGGCGGCGGGAAATGCGTTCTTGCGGCCCGCCCAGAATTTGAGACGCTCGGCTTCGCTTTGCGACACTTTGATGGCGGTGGCGCCGCAGCCATTCAGCACACGGCTCATGGCCTCGATTTCTTCGGCCACTTCCTCGGGCGTTCCATCGCTTTCCAGCAACAAAATGGCCTCAGCTTCGGTGTCGTAGCCGGCCTTCACAAAAGGCTCCACCATCTGGCTGGCGCGTTTGTCCATCATTTCCAGCCCGGCGGGAATGATGCCCGCCGCAATAACGGCGGCCACCGCATTGCCTGCGTTGGCCACGTCGTCGAAGCTGGCCATGATCACCTGCGCCAGGGCAGGCTTGGGCACCAGTTTGACGGTCACTTCGGTAACCACCGCCAGCATCCCTTCCGAGCCGATCACCAGGTTGATCAATTCCAGGCCGGGCGCATCGGGTGCCTCGGACCCAAACTCCACCACCTCGCCTTCAATGGTGATACCACGCACCTTGAGCACGTTGTGAACGGTCAATCCGTACTTCAGGCAATGCACGCCGCCGCTGTTTTCAGCCACATTGCCACCTATGGTGCAGGCAATCTGGCTGGAGGGGTCCGGGGCGTAGTACAGCCCATGCTGCGCCACCGCCTCGG
Organism: Limnobacter sp.; assembly: GCA_036275255.1. Lineage (GTDB taxonomy): Bacteria > Pseudomonadota > Gammaproteobacteria > Burkholderiales > Burkholderiaceae_B > Limnobacter. The sequence goes on from DASUEC010000330.1 coordinate 3,399, forward strand.
AAATGGCCAAGTTGCGTACACCGGGTTGCACCACAGCGCTGCGTGACATCACGTCCACATGGAGAATCTTGTTGAACTTGGCCATGCCCAGCACGATGCCGTGTTTGTGGGGTTGCGCGCCACCAGACAAACCGGTGCCCGCACCCCGCGCCACCACAGGCACATTCAGGCGGTGGGCCAATTTGAGCACATCGATCACCTGGGCTTCGGTTTCCGGAAGCACCACCACCATGGGCAACTGGCGGAACAGGCTCAGGCCATCGCACTCATAGGGGCGGGTGTCTTCCACTTCATGCAGCACAGATTGCTCCGGCAATATTGCAAGCAATCCGTCGATCACGGCCTGCCGTTTGGCTGCATCCACAGCAAATTCTTCGATGGGCGCGTTCATTCCACTCAACCTTGTTCATCCACACACAAGCATACCGATTGCCTGGGTACTTGGGTAATCGGTGCTTGCCCGAATAAGGCTGCGCAACAACGAACTTTGAAGGATTGGGCGTTACCTAGTGCGTGTTTTTGATTGTGCATATTTCCAATGTTTTCACCCGCAGCCGCCGACATGGCCAACCAGGGGCTTGCCACCCGCAGTGAGGTATCCCCAACGGCGGCCGGGTCTGGCGGTGCTTCCACTCCCGCTGAGCGTGCGCGCCAGTTGACGCTTCTTTTGGCCGAGCAACTCAGCTTGCACGAGTCACATTTGAGCAAGGTATTGAATCTGGAGGGGCGGGAAAGTGCTCTCGAGCAACAATTGGTGGCGGCCAAGGCGCGCAGGTCCAGACTGGAAAAGGAAAGTCTCGAGGCAAAAGACGCAGCTATTCAGGTGGCACAGCTTCAGCAGAGAAAAGACGACTGCATGCAGCAATTCAATACCTTCATTGCAGATCTGGATACACTGCGTCAAAAGATTGACGAAGGCAACAATGAGTTGGCAACGGAGTCTGAGCGACTCAGCGCTCTTGAACAAACAAGCGCTGAAATTCAAAACAAGGTCGCAGCGATGGAAGTCGCGCTGGCCAAGTTGTCGCTTCGTCCAAATGCAACATCGCGCCAACTGATGGCCTTGAACACCTGGATTGACAGCCTGTCCGTCTATGGCAATCGGGTTGCCACGAAGCTGATGGGTAGCACACATGTGCTCAAGCTCAATCGGCATGAGGCTGCGCTAATCACGCAATATGCTGGTCAGGTTGAGAAGTGCATTGAGGATTTGTGTTTCCAGGCGCTCAAGGGCTTGAATCCTCATAACCACTACAATTTTTATGAACGCCTGGCGCTGGATGTTGCACGGATCGCATCGGCCCATAGCCTTGATTTTCAATCCCTCAGTCACACTGAGAACCTGTTGTTGAAGGTGCAACGTGTTGCGCCAGCGGCCGTGGCCTGTCTGTTTGCCTTGTGCTTGCCGGCCTTGCTGGCCAGGCCAGTCGGCAAGGGCCAAAAGGCAGCGGAGGCCCTGGTTGCTCTCGCGCTTTTTTCGATGTGTGCATTGGCCGTGGTGCACGCCATGCGCGCATCCGTGGCCCAGAGACGCAACACCATGGGCGTTGCAAACAATCTGTTGAAGGCTGCGGTTGGTCAGGCGGTGGCAAGTGCCGGCCGCGAGTTGGGCTTGCCCCGTCGCGATGTGTCCTCAGCCGACGCACGTGTGATCACACGGGCACTGGGTTTGCTGGGCCCAGGGCCAGATAACTTCGCCGATTTGCTAAAGGCAGTCGGTGCATTGGGTGCAGACCTGCTTGAAGAGGAGTATCAGGACCACGTGGTCAAGTTGCTCGAGCCATTTGGGTGTGCCTCGGTTGATGCGTTCAACAACGATCATCAAATCTTCAAGGTGGAGGTTGAGGGGGCCAAAGCGTCTGTCAGGTCACTCTCCGAGCAACTTCGGGCCAAGCGCAGTCTGCTCAAGACCCTGGGTCAAGAACTTCAGCGGGGTGAGCGCAGCCTGACCCACGGTGCCATGAAACAGCTACAAGATGAGATAAGGCGGATTGAGTCGCGGCTGGAGGCAATCGGGCGATACAACCCACCAACCGATGAGGAATTGCAGGCCGCTGAAACCGAAATTGCTGCCATTGAACGTCAACGTACGCTTTTGCGCGAGGAAAAGGCTGGCCTCGAACGATCGACCCGCTTGAAAGACACCAGCCTGCAAATCATGGCGGAGTCGGCCTACATGACTGAGGCAGAGTACGCCGCCATGAAAAATCACATTCGCGTGCGGCTTGGTTGGACCAATGAGAAATTTGACAACATGTGGAATCGCCACGTCGGGTTGAAAAAAGGGGCCATCGTTCGCCGTGCACGGGGTGAAGAATTCATCGGCAGCCTGGGCAACCGCGTGCTGCCTAACCCCGACGCCGCCATTCACCAGGCCACCACGTATTGGAACGGCGTTTGTGCTTTGTACGCGCTTACACAGGTTTTGTCATACATGGACGGGGGGCAATACAACCCCCCACCCGCTGGCAACACCGAGACACAGGCCACCTATGTGCTGGATCATGAGGTGCCGCTTGGCCTTTCCGCAGATCAGCAAGGGCGTGTGTTGACCACAGCAAGTTCTACCGAAGTTCGCATCAACTACACCCCCGACGGAGAAAGCAAAGTGGTGCACATCACGCCGGTGCCATCGGTCAAAGAAATCGACATGACTCAAATCATGCCGCCTCCATTGACCGAGCAAAAATTGTTGCCAGCTAGACAGGCATGAGGCCGGTGCTCAAGTCACACCGTGGATGCGTTTGCATGGCGTAGTTTTTTTTGTGTAACAACGCAGGGTTGGCGTGCAAATGCATGGCCCCTGCGTAGGCAATCATGGCGCCGTTGTCGGTGCAGAGGTGAAACTCCGGGAAAAACACCTCGATGCCCATCGGTTGTGCGCTCGCTTGCAGCTGGCTGCGCAGCAAGCGATTCGCACCTACACCGCCCGCAACCACGAGCCGTTTGTGTCCGCTTTGCCTGCATGCCAAAAGAGACTTTTTGACCAGCACCTCAACCACCGCGGCTTGAAAACTTGCCGCCAGATCGGCTTTGTCGTGCTCAGGCAGTGCCATGTGCTCGGCGGGTTGAGTCAGGCCTGCCAGTTTCATGGCTGTGGTCAGCACAGCAGTTTTAAGCCCGGAAAAGCTGAACATCAAATCTCCGCTGTGCAGCATGGGTCTGGGCAGTTTGAACCGCTGTGGGTCGCCCAGTTCTGCAAGTTTTGCCAGCGCGGGTCCCCCCGGGTAGGGCAGGCCAATCATTTTGGCAGTCTTGTCAAAAGCTTCGCCTGCCGCATCATCCAGCGTTTCGCCCAATAACCGGTATTGCCCCAAACCCTGCACAGCCATCAATTGCGAATGACCCCCGCTCACCAGGAGTGCAGTGAAAGGAAAGGCCGGTGGGTTAGACGACAGCAGCGGTGAGAGCAAATGCCCCTCAAGATGATGCACTGGGATGATCGGCAGGTTCAGGCCCATGGCCAGGCTGTGGCCAAAAGCGCAGCCTGCCATGAGTGCGCCGGGCAATCCAGGGCCCGCAGTGACCGCCACTGCGTGCAGGTCCTTCAGCCCCAACCCGCTTTGTACCAGGGTCTGTTCAAGCAGCGGAATCAGCCTTCGAATGTGATCGCGCGAGGCCAACTCGGGCACCACACCACCGTAGTCCTTGTGCATGGCGATCTGTGAGTGCAAGGCTTGACCAAGAATCTGACCATCGGTGGAGCAAATGGCCACGCCTGTTTCATCGCATGAGCTTTCAATGCCCAAGACCAGCAAGGGTGATTGTTGTGAATTGACGCGGACATGGGTGAGCATGAAAGTCACATTTGTTTGCAGCCTAATCGTGCATTTTACCCCAGCCCTTGAGTTGTCGCGAATCTGAAAGCTTGCGCATGTGGGTACAAAGGCCACAACGATTACATTCTGGAGACATGTCATGTGCAGGGTTTGGTGCTGGGTTGCAGTGGTGGCTGCGGGATTGTTTTTGCAAGGCTGTCTGTCAGGCGATGGGGGTAGGGGCAGCCAGGCCGCTGGCGGCGGCGCTGTGGTCAGTCCTTCGGAGTCCCTGGCACCCATGAGAGTAAAAACCCCCGGCAGTGCTCAGGGCCATGCAGCGCGAACCGAGCAAGTCACCCTTCAGGCTTTTGATGGCACCACGCTGGCACTGACTGTGTATTACCCCGATCTGAAAAGCGGGGAGCCTGCCCCCTTGCTGCTCCACTCACACGGATTTGGCGCAACCCGCACGCAGTCCCTGGACTTCGATGAGGCCACACAAACTTCAGAAATTGGAGTCGACACGCTTCAGCTCGCTTACAACCAAAAGGAGCCCGTGGCCGGTCGCGCAGGCTGGTATGTGATCTCGTACGATCAACGTGGCCATGGTGACACAGGCGGCAATGTCACCATTCTGGATCCGGAGTTTGAAGGCAAAGATTTCAAAACCATTCTCGACTGGGCCGAGGCCAATCTGCCCAACCTCGGCTACCGCAACAAGGCTGGCAAGCCCAACCCGGTGGTGGGCACCATCGGTCGCAGTTATGGCGGTGCGTTCCAGTTGATCGGTGCTGGCCTGGATGAACGAATCGACGCCATGGTGCCCAATGGCACCTGGTATGACCTGCGGTACAGCCTTGCACCGGCAACAGTTCCCAAGACAACTTACCTGAATGCATTGGTGGCCGCAGGCCTGCAAAGCAATCGCGGGCGTTTTGATCCCTTTTTGTTTCAGGGGCTGGTCGAGGCCAACACGGTTGGGGCTGTGTCTGAAGAGATTGTGACCCGCCTGGGCTCACAGGGTGCCATTTCGTACTGCGATTTGACTGCGAGTTTGCCCAATGGACTCACTTTGAAAAGTGACATACCCGCCTTTTTTATTCAGGGTGCAAAAGACATCCTGTTCAATTTGAACGAGGGCTTGCTCAATTTCGAGTGTTACCGCCAGGTCAACAACAAGGCCAAACTCATGTTTGTGAAGTTTGGCCACAGCCTGGACGCGCTGGCTGTGCAGCAAAGCCCGGCCGATGAGCTGGCGGGAACACCTGCCAAATACGCATTCAACGAAAGCCTCATCTGGTTAAAATCGTCGGCCCGCGACTGCCCCGCAGATGCGTACGATGCCGCCACAGGCCGGTGCGTCATGCCCCTGCGCAAACTGATGTTCCAGTTCTTGGCAGAAAATCTGGTGGGTGCTGCCCAGGCCCGCTCGCGCAGTTACCTGGGGTTTGATCCATTGCCTTTGCCAGAGATCACCGCCGTGTTGGAAGATGGCAAGCCTGATCCCACCGCCGTGGAAGTGAAAGCGGCCGGTGCTGGTCGTCCCCGCTTGAATGCCCAATCGGCGCCTTCGGACTTTACGCCACCCACCATGGTAAACACAGGAATCACTGGCATACCCTCGGGGCTGACCTCCACCCAGGTGGCGCAGTTATCTCGACCAAGCTATGTGGCGCTCAACAACGCCAATGTGCCAGGCTGCTACGTCGGCACGCCCAAGGCCACAGTGAAAGTAGAGCCTGTGGGCCCCGCTTCGCCCGAGGCACCAATTGTCTATGTGGGCTTGGGCATGACCCGGGCCGACGGCAGTCAAAGTGTTCTGCACGACCAGATTACGCCGGTGAAAGGATATGGCGAGCACAGCCTGGATTTGCCTGGCATTTCCGCCTTGCTCAATGCCGGAGACTCCATCACCCTGACGCTCCAGGGCTACAGCCCCGCGTTCCTCACCACTTTCAATCGCCTGCCCGTGCCGGTGAACGTGAGTGCCAGTGTGGCTTTGCCAGCGCGCATTGCCGATCCCACCGGCCTGTGCAGGCCGTAAATTGGTGCGCTGCACTAGAACAGTGCCCATCAACTGATTTTTCTGAGCCCCCGAGGTCGCTTTTTGGCCTCCTCGTGGTGCAAACTCCCCTGATTTGCCCTGGCACGCACTTTGCATAGGTTTAGTCCGTGGGTCGTCAACGGCGGCGACCTGCAGGTGGATTGACAGGTCTCCAAGGTTGCTTGCAACCGACGGAGTTGGACAACGGTGTCCCGCTGCATGCAGCAGGGCGCCGTTTTTTTTTGCACACGGGGATAGATCACATGTTGATGACCGTCAAAAAACAGAAACTGGTCGTGATCGGCAATGGCATGGCCGGCATTCGCGTGGTGGAAGAGCTGTTGAAGCTCACCCCCGAGCTCTATGAGATCACTGTGTTCGGCGCGGAGCCACACCCCAATTACAACCGCATCATGCTCTCCCCCGTGTTGGCCGGCGAGCAAAAATTTGAAGAAATCGTGCTCAACGACTGGGACTGGTACACCAGCAACAACATCACCTTGCACGTGGGACGCACCGTCACCCAGATTGACCGCGTCAAGCGGGTGGTCACCTGTGCAGATGGCACTTCGGCTGCCTATGACCGCCTGCTCCTGGCCACGGGTTCCAATTCCTTCATTCTGCCAGTGCCCGGTGCCGACTTGCCTGGGGTGATCGGCTACCGCGACATTGCCGACACCGAGGCCATGCTGGAAGCGGCCAAGCATTACCGCAAGGCGGTGGTGATCGGCGGTGGGCTGCTGGGGCTGGAGGCCGCCAATGGCCTGGCCATTCAGGGCATGGACGTGAGCGTGGTGCATTTGCCCACCTGGCTGATGGAGCGTCAGCTGGATCCCACTGCGGCCGGGCTTTTGCAAAAAAACCTCGAAGCCAAAGGTTTGAAATTTTTGCTGGCCAAAAACACCAAGGCCTTGCATGCGGGTGCCGATGGTCGCGTGGCTGAAATTGAATTCACTGACGGCGAACGCCATGCCGCCGATCTGGTGGTGATGGCGGTGGGCATTCGCCCCAACGACAAACTGGCCGCCAGCAGTGGTTTGCATTGCAACCGAGGCGTGGTGGTGAGCGACACACTGCAAACCGTCACAGACCCGCGCATTTACGCCGTCGGCGAGTGCGCCAACCACCGGGGCGTGGCGTATGGTCTGGTGGCGCCGTTGTTCGAGCAGGCCAAGGTCTGCGCCAACCATCTGGCCCAGTTTGGCATTGGCCGCTATGAGGGATCGGTGACCTCCACCAAATTGAAAGTGACGGGCGTGGACTTGTTTTCTGCCGGCAATTTCATGGGAGGAGAGGGTTGTGAGGAATTGCTTCTGTCCGATCCAATTGGTGGTGTCTACAAAAAGCTGGTCATCAAAGACGACAAGCTGGTGGGTGCCTGTCTGTATGGCGACACGGCCGACGGCTCCTGGTATTTCAAACTCATGCGCGAGGGCAAGGCTGTTCAGGAGATTCGCGACAAGCTGATGTTTGGGCAAAACAACATTGGTGACACCGGGCACGAAGGTCAAAGCCAGGCCAGCCGAATGGCCGACAGTGACGAGGTGTGCGGTTGCAACGGCGTGTGCAAGGGCACCATTGTGCAGGCCATCAAGACCAAAGGCCTGTTCACCATTGAAGAAGTGCGCAAACACACCAAGGCCAGCGCCTCTTGTGGTTCTTGCACCGGCTTGTGCGAGCAAATCCTCATGAGCACTGCGGGTGCCGACTATTCAGCCACCCCAAAAACCAAGCCCATGTGCGGTTGCACCGAGCACGGTCACCAGGCGGTTCGGGATGCCATCTTCAAGCATCACCTCACCACCAAAGAAGAGGTGTTTTCTACCATGAACTGGCGAACGCCCAATGGCTGTGCCACATGCCGCCCGGCGGTGAATTATTACCTCATCAGTTCCTGGCCAGGCGAAGCCAAAGACGATCCACAAAGCCGGTTCATCAATGAGCGTGCGCATGCCAACATTCAAAAAGACAAAACCTATTCTGTGGTTCCACGCATGTGGGGTGGGGAGACAACCGCCGCCGAGTTGCGCCGCATTGCCGATGTGGTGGACAAGTACAACATCCCCACCGTCAAAGTGACTGGCGGGCAGCGCATCGACTTGCTCGGGGTTAAAAAAGAAGACCTCCAGAACGTGTGGAAAGACCTCGACATGCCAAGCGGTCATGCGTATGCCAAAGGATTGCGCACCGTCAAAACCTGTGTGGGCAGCCAGTGGTGCCGGTTTGGTACCCAAGACAGCACGCAGATGGGCAAAGACCTGGAGCGTGGCTTGTTCAAAATGTACGCCCCGCACAAAGTCAAGCTGGCGGTGTCGGGTTGCCCGCGCAACTGCGCCGAAAGCGGCATCAAGGACGTGGGTGTGATTGGCGTCGATTCAGGTTGGGAAATTTACGTGGGAGGCAACGGCGGCATTAAAACCGAAGTGGCCCAGTTTTTGTGTCGCGTTAAAACCTCTGATGAGGTGATGGCCGTGAGTGGCGCGTTTTTGCAGTTGTACCGCAAGGAAGGTTGGTACCTCGAGCGCACCGTGCACTACCTGGAGCGTGTCGGGCTGGAGCATGTCAAAACCCGCGTGGTGGACGACGTTGACAACCGCAATGCCCTGTGGGCGGAGTTGCAGGCTGCCCTTGCGATTGAAGAAGACCCCTGGCACAAGCCCGAAGAGGCCCAGGTGGATTTGCGGCAGTTCACACCGATCCGTTTGGCAGAGGTGGTCTAATGTCGGCTTCAGGACTGATGGAAAAAAAGGAAATTGCCATGGAATGGATCGACATTTGTGCGGTGGAAGACATCCCCGTGCTGGGCTCTCGCATTGTGCGCAGGCCCGTGGGGCAAGACATCGCGCTGTTCAGAAATTCGGAAGAGCAAGTGTTTGCCCTGCTCGATGAGTGCCCCCACAAAAAAGGCCCGTTGAGCCAGGGCATTGTGCACGGCACCACTGTGACCTGCCCCTTGCACAATTGGCACATCGGCCTGAGCGACGGCTGTGCCCGAGAACCTGATGTGGGCTGCACCGCCAAGTTTGCCGTGCAGGTGGTCGATGGGCGCGTGCGCCTGAATGCCACCGAAGTGAAGTCCCTGGGCGTCTGAATCATGAGCAGCCCCGTGCCCGCCAACCACGTCACCAAAACAACCTGCCCGTACTGTGGTGTGGGGTGTGGCGTGTTGGTGAGCACACAAACCCGTGTGGAGCAGGGCAAGCCGGTGGTGCGCATCACCGAGGTGAAGGGCGACCCCGATCACCCCGCCAACCATGGCAAGTTGTGCAGCAAGGGCAGCAAGCTTGCTCAAACCGCACAAGCCAATGTGTACAGCCAGGTGCGCGCAGCCCAGCCCATGCTGCGCATTCAGCGCGATCAAAGCCCGCAGGCCACCGACTGGGACACGGCACTCAATTTCACGGCCAAGGAATTCGCACGGCGGATCGCCACCTATGGGCCAGACAGTGTGGCCTTTTACATCAGCGGACAACTGCTCACCGAAGATTATTACGTATTCAACAAGCTGGCCAAGGCGCTGATTGGCACCAACAACGTGGACACCAACTCACGCCTGTGCATGAGCAGTGCTGTCAGCGGGTACAAGCGCACCTTGGGGGCCGACGCGCCGCCCTGCAGTTACGAGGATTTAAGCCTGGCCGACTGCGTGATGATTGCCGGTTCAAACATGGCCTATGCGCACCCCGTGGCCTTTCGAAGGCTGGAGGCCGCCCGCGAGGCCAACCCCACGCACAAGCTGATTGTGGTTGACCCACGCGCCACTGACACCGCCCGCATGGCCGACCTGCACCTGCAAATTCTGCCTGGCACCGACGTGATGCTGTTCAATGCCATGCTGCACGTCATGATGCGCAGTGGCTGGCTGGACATGCCCTACATTGCACAACACACCGAAGGATTTTCTGCATACGCCGAGGGCTTGGCGCAATACACCCCAGCCCTGGCTGCCAGTGTCTGTGGCGTGAAAGAGGCGGACATCGTGACGGCCGCCACCTGGTTCGCCCAAAGCAGCAGGACACTCTCCCTGTATTGCCAGGGGCTGAACCAGGCCACCACAGGCACCGACAAAAACACCGCCCTGATCGCCCTGCATTTGGCCACTGGCAAAATCGGCAAACCTGGCGAGGGCCCGTTTTCCCTCACGGGCCAGCCCAACGCCATGGGTGGGCGCGAAGTCGGCGGGCTGGCCACCTTGTTGCCCGCGCATCGCGAATTGAACAACCCTGACCATGTGCGTGAAATGGCCAGGTTTTGGGGGGTGAAGCAGATCAGCAGTGCACCCGGGGCCAGCGCGGTGGAGCTGTTTGATCGCCTCGAGAAAGGCGACATCAAGGCCGTGTGGGTGGCTTGCACCAACCCGGCCCACTCCCTGCCCAACTCGGGCAAGGTGGCGCGTGCTTTGCAAAATGCCGAGCTGGTGGTGGTGCAAGACGCCTACCTCACCCCAGCCACGGTGGGCTATGCCGATGTGCTGTTGCCCGCCACCACCTGGGGCGAAAAGGAGGGCACCGTCACCAACAGTGAGCGGCGCATCAGCCGGGTTCGGGCTGCCATGCCTCCATTTGGGCAAGCCAGGCACGATTGGCAGATTGTGGTTGATTTTGCCCAGCGCTTGGAGCGCGAGTTGGTTCTACAGGGTGTGCCAAGTCCGCGGATTGACCCCGATGCGTCGCCCTACATGGCCTACGCCAACACCGAGTCGATTTTCAACGAACACCGCGAAACCACGCGCGGCCGCGACCTGGACATCACAGGCTTGAGTTACGCTGTGCTGGATCAACAGGGGCCCCAACAATGGCCCATGCCAGTGGGCGCCAGTGCTGGACGTGCAAGGCTCTATGAGGACGGGGTGTACCCCACCCCCAGCGGCAAAGCCAGGTTTGTGTTTGCACACTTCGAGCCTGTGGCTGAGGACGCAGATGCCCGCTTCCCTTGGCGCTTGAACACCGGCCGCTTGCGGGACCAGTGGCATGGCGCCAGCCGAACAGGCACCTTGCCCGAGTTTTTCTCCCACGAGGCTGAGCCCCTGCTTGCCTTGCATCCCGACGATTTCAAGCGGCTCAAACTCACCGGGCAGCGCTGGCTCACGGTGCAGTCGCGCCGCGCCACCCTCACCTTGCGCGCAAAGGCCGATGCCAGCATTGCCCGTGGCCAGGCCGCTTTGCCCATGCATTGGGGGCCAGAGTTTTTCGGTGGTCGGGCGGGTGTTGGGGGGGTGAATGCCCTCACCACAGAAGCGTTTGACCCCTATTCCAAACAACCCGAGCTGAAACACGCCGCCGTCAAGTTGACCCCGGTGGATTTGCCCTGGCAGGCGGTGGTGTTCATGCACAGCCCGCAGTGGCTTGCCATGTGGCATGGTGCCCGTGCCTTGTACAACCGGTTTGACGCAGCCTTGTGCGTGCCCATTGGTCGGGAAACCCCCGGTTTGCTCTTCCGCGCGGCCAGCGCACAGGCCCCCGATGCCGGCACCGTGCAAGAGCTTCTGAAACTGTTTGCCTTGCAAGGCAGCAACGTGATCAGTTACACAGACCCCAAAACAGGTGCGGTTCGCCAGGTGGGGCTTGCCGTGCATGGGGAAGGTGCGGGGCGCACCGCAACACTCCAGGCCGTCGTGCTCTTGGGTGATGTGCAGTCCGAGCCCTGGTTGCGGACCCATTTCGACCAAGGGCTGGATGTGCTGCCCCTGCGCGCGCATCTGTTGGCACCCATCGCGCAGCCACCTGGGGCAAAAGCCACTGCGGTGCGCATGGTGTGCAATTGTGTGGGCGTGCCCGACCAGGCCATTGATGCGCACATTGCAGCCATCTGCGCCACGCAACCCAAGGCCGGCGAGGTCGATGTGCTGCTCGATTTAAAAGGTGTTTTGAAGTGTGGCACCCAGTGTGGCTCTTGTGTGCCAGAAATTCGCAACATGATTCGCCAGCATCGGGCCACTCCGCCCGCCGGGCAAAGCGCAGGGCTTGTTACAATCGCCACTTGAATTCATTCAGCTTGCCCCATGACCCAGTCCATTGCGCCCGCCGCATTCGCCTGCGCCCCATACATCAAAGAGATTGGTCGGGGCAAGGAAGGCGCGCGTGGATTGAGCACCGAACAGGCCCAAACCCTGTACGCCGCCATATTGCGCGGTGAGGTGAGTGATTTTGAGCTGGGCGCGGTGCTGATCGCCTTGCGCGTGAAGGGCGAAACCATCGAAGAACTGGTGGGCTTTTTGAAGGCCATTGCACAGGAGTGGCCTGCACATGCGCTTGATGTGCAAGCCGAGGCCCAACTGCGCGAGTTGGAGGCGCAATCCCAAGCCAGTGGCAAACCCGTGGTGGTGATCCCCAGTTACAACGGTGCGCGCCGCAAGCCCAACTTCACCCCTTTGTTGGCCTGCCTCTTGGCCAGGGCGGGTTACCCGGTGCTGGTGCATGGTTTACAAGCCGACCCCACCGGTCGGGTCACCAGTGCAGAAGTGTTTGCGCATCTGCGCAACTTGCCGCTGGGCAGGCCACCTTTGTACATGCCCTTGAAGGCCATCAACCCCGCGCTGGACCTGCTCCTGCAAACCCGCAAAGTGCTGGGCGTGCGCAGTTGCACGCACACGCTGGTCAAACTCATTGTCCCGTCTGTGTTTTCCAACACGGTGTTGGTCACCAGCTACACGCACCCCGAGTTTTGGCATTTGCAGCGCGATGTGTTGTGTGCCACAGGCCAAACCGCACTGGTGCTCCGCGCCCACGAGGGCGAGCCTGTGGCAGGGCCCTACAGCACGCCACGCATGGATGGCGTCAAAGCTGGCAAAACCTGGAACATTGCGGAGCGTGAAAGCGTGTTCAATGCGCAACCCGACCCGCAACCCGAGATTGATGCTGCTGCAACAGCCAGGCGCATTGAGCAGTGGCTGCAAGCGCCCGAGCACATGCCAGCAACTTACTTGCGCCAGGTGCAAGCCATCGAGGCGGTGGTCAATGCAGCGGTTTGATGTGATTGTGCTGGGTGCCGGTGCGGCCGGCATGATGTGCGCTGCCCAAGCCGGGCAGGGTGGGTTGCGCGTGGCACTGTTGGACCACAGCGACAAGCTTGGCGAAAAAATCCGCATCAGCGGGGGCGGGCGTTGTAATTTCACCAATGTGCAGGTGAGTGAGGTCAATTTTGTGGGTGAAAACCCACGGTTTGCCCGCCATGCCCTTGCGCAGTACACCCCGCAACATTTCATTGCTTTGGTCAAAAGCCACGGCATTGCCTTCCACGAAAAACACAAAGGCCAACTGTTTTGTGACCGCAAAAGCGAAGACATCGTCCAGATGCTTGCACAAGAGTGCAACGCCGGAGGAGTTGGTTGGTTTCGGCCACACGCCGTCAAGTGCGTGTCGCACAACGGGGAGGCTTTCGAACTGGACACCACGGCAGGACGCCTGCATGCCGCTTCACTGGTGGTGGCCACGGGCGGCTTGCCCGTGCCCGCCATCGGGGCCACCGATTTTGGGCTGCATGTGGCCAAGCAGTTTGGCCACGCCTTGGTGGACCATCGCCCGGCCTTGGTGCCCCTCACCTTCCATGCGCAGGCCTGGGAGCCGTTTGCCGCCATGGCTGGGGTGGCTTTGCCTGTTCACAGCCGAGGCAGCGAGGCTGGAGCGCCCTGGTTTGATGAAGATTTGCTGTTCACCCACCGTGGTTTGAGCGGCCCGGCGGTGCTTCAAGCGTCCAGTTACTGGCAAAGCGGCCAGCCAATTACACTGAATTTGAGTGGTCATTCCCTGGGCTGCGAAGCTTACCAGCAACGCCTGCTGGCCGCGGCACAGGGCAGCCGTATGCAAGCCGACAATTGGCTGGCTCAGCAACTGCCCCATTGGCCCAAACGCTTGCTCCACACCTGGCAAGCCATGCACCTGCCCGTCGACCTGGCCACACGCAAGGTGGCAGAGTTGGGCAAAAAACAGTTGGGGCCTTTGGCGCAGAGCATTGCACAATGGCAATTGCTGCCCACGGGCACCGAGGGCTACAAAAAGGCCGAGGTGATGCGGGGAGGCGTGAGCACCGCCGACCTGAATCCCAAAACCTTGGAGTCACGCAAACTGCCCGGCTTGTACTTCGTCGGCGAGGTGGTGGATGTAACGGGTTGGTTGGGCGGCTACAACTTCCAGTGGGCATGGGCCAGTGGATACACCGCCGCGCATGCCATTCTTCAGCGGCCAGGCCAGGCGCGTCAAAGTCGCTGAAATTGCTTGAGAACGGGCCTGCGATCGTGCTACACTTTTGGTCTTTGCCAGATTTCTGGCGGTAAACCTTTTCGCTTTCGCATTGGTGGCTTGGCTTAAAGTCATAAAAATCAATGGGTTAGCTGCAACGAATTATCGATTGGAGCCTGAATGCCATCCGTTCGCGTCAAAGAAAACGAGCCATTTGAAGTTGCCCTGCGTCGCTTCAAGCGCACCATTGAAAAGACCGGTCTCCTGACCGAACTGCGCTCGCGCGAGTTCTACGAAAAGCCAACAGCAGAGCGCAAGCGCCTGAAAGCCGCGGCCGTGAAGCGCCACTACAAGCGCCTGCGCAGCCAGCAATTGCCAAAGAAAATGTACTGATCCAGACATATTCTTGACATGTCGCTGAAAGCGAAAATTCTTGAAGACATCAAGCAGGCCATGAAAGCGCGCGAGC
>DASUEC010000331.1:0-3056 GCA_036275255.1 Limnobacter sp.
CGGTAAACCACCCCAAATTTGGGCTGGCCAAACCTCACCAATAAGGGCGGTGTTAAGCTCCAGTTAAAATATTCCCAGTGCATTTTTGGACTTGGGTCGGAGCCTTTTGAATCATGCGCCGTTTAAACCCTAAAAAACTCCTGTTGAGTAAATGGACAGCCGTGACGCCTGTGCGCAAAGAGAAGCATTTCATTGTGAGCAGCGCAATTCAGCCCGACGATGACACCCTGCCAGTGGAGCATTTTGTACTCGAAGCTGTTCACTCAGGCAACTCTCAAATCATCCATTGGCGCGAACTTCTCAACGAGGAGCAATGGATTCAGGGGTGGAAGTGAGCGAGCAGCCTGCCAAGGTGTTTCACTCGGGCTCAATCAACTCCCTGGCATCCAACCTGTTTTTTCCAACCCCACTCACGCCCAACCCCACGGCGTGAAAACGCAGCTCATCGCTGCTCACCATCAGTTGCCGCAACGCAGGCACATCTTGATTTGTTGGCGGGATTACCCGTGCAGAACACTCAAAGTTTTTCTAAGTACCCAAACAAAGAATCGGGTTCCCTCTAAATAGGCAGACCCAAGCCCCCAGTTTCAACCCCTGTTGCCCAAGACGGAGCATGGTGTGCACGAGCAATTGCATGGATGGGTTCTATCAATGAACACGCTGAGTCAACACGTTCTGGTTACGATTGGGGTCAATCCCGATGTTGCTGCATCACAAGCCAACGTGGACGGCTTGATTCGCAAAACGGCTTCAAACTCAGCGCTTGTGTGCCAGCATCTTTACGAGGCGCTGGTGGGGCTGGCAGGTGATCTTCCGCTGGGTTCGCGCCTGACAGTTCAACAACTGGCGAACATCCAGGCGGTGGCGAATCAATCGCTGGCACAGGCCCGCTCAACGGTGCAGCAGCATGCAATGGCCGAATTGGCGCAGGCCTGCGCGAAGTACCTTGCGCTGTTTCAGCAGGCATCCAGGCGAGCTCCGGCCATCTTGAAAAAGGCAAACCCTGGACAATATGCAATCCACTCGCTTCCCCGGCATACCTTGGTGTCTGATGGACAAAAACTCTATGAGGTAATGACCTGGATGAGCGCCGATGAAATAGAGCGCCTCAATGCACGCGTTTTGCGCGGTGAAACTGCATTTGCACTCGAGTCCGACGGTGAACGCTCTCGGTCGAAAATCCATTTTGGTGCGGTGGTTGAAGAAGACAAGGTGTGTTTGGGGCAAGGTGCATTTGGCAAAGTGGTTTTGGGCCGCTGCGCGGACACCGATCAGTATGTGGCCATCAAAAAGGCGCAGGCGCATCCCGCCGCCGCCGCTGCGTATGCCAAGATGGGCAAAGCGGACGATCATCTCCAACCCGTAACCATCACTCAATTCCTGAATGACGGCTCAGAAAAAGAAATAACCCAGGTCATGCTCTCGTTTCCTTACCAGTCGAGTCGGCAAGGCGGCATTAACATCAACCGCAAGGCGCTGATGACCATCTCGGAGCTGGGGGTGACTGATCTGCAATGTTTTCTTGAGCGTTTCAATTTTTTGCGGTGGGTGTTGACCCCAGGCCCCAAGCCCTTCCAGGTGGAATCTGAGCGGCTTCTGCAACAATTGGCGCAGACCATCCATGTGGGCGAAATCCCTTTTTCCAACCCCAAATTGACCCGCCAGTTTTTGAACCGCATGGCCTATCAAATGCTGGAATG
This sequence comes from Limnobacter sp., assembly GCA_036275255.1. Classification (GTDB taxonomy): domain Bacteria; phylum Pseudomonadota; class Gammaproteobacteria; order Burkholderiales; family Burkholderiaceae_B; genus Limnobacter. The sequence goes on from DASUEC010000331.1 coordinate 1,701, forward strand.
TGTCCACAAGATGCACCAGCGCGGTGTGGCTCACAATGACATCAAGCCTGACAACTTTGTGCTGGCCTTTCACAAAGGCAACCTGAGAATCAAGCTGATCGATTTCGACATGAACATCGACATCAAAGCCGGCATTGGCGTACCGCGCTCTTGTTACATGGAGTCCTACGCCTCGCCTCAGGTGAGATCCTCTGAAGCCAACAACCATCCTCGCCTCAACGATGCATTTTCCGTGGGCATGACGATCCGCAATGTGCTGGGCTTAACCACCCTGGGCGCAATCGACATGCGCGGTGCCATGGTTGGCAGGACAGCCACCGGACGGGTTGAAAAATACAAGCCTGTGCAACATCGGCGCGACGTGGAAGCCCGGGAGATCGTTGCACCGTCGCTGTTGAGTTTGCTGGATGTGTCCGATTTGCTGATACATCCGCACTCTGGCAAGCGCATCACTGTGGAAGAGGCCATGAACAGCCCGGTTTTTGGTCAGGCCGAAGCGATGGTGTCCAATGAGCAGTTCAGTGAACTTTGCTTCAATGCGCTGCATTGTCTGCAGTATTTGAACTCCGACGCGTTGATGGTGCCTTTGGGCCTTGCGCATTTGAACAGCGAGCATGCGGTGGGTAAACAATTTGTTGAAATCAGCAATGCCGTTTCCCAAAAAAACATGGCGAGTGTGGTTGACGGTGTGAAGCAGCAATTCATTGACAAGCATGGGCAAGCCGCTTTTGACCTCGCCATGCGAGAGGCTGCCGAGGTTGCTGAACAAGGCAACGCAGAGGCGCATCGTCGGCGATTCGCCAGGGCGATCAACCCTGTCAATTTGTTCCGTTCTGCTGACAAAAAAGAGGCCCTTTACAAATACACATCAAGCAAGAGGTGAACACAATGTTCAATGTCCACGCCGCATCCAACGCCCCTGTTGAGCAAGCCAGTGCCTCTGCGCCAACCCCCTCGCGCCTTGCACCAGCAAGGCAGAGAGCCATTGACTTCAGTGGTCAATTCAATAAGCCCAGTCACCGACTGTGGGCCCTGATCCACGCCGCAAGCGAAAGGCATGGCGTTCGAATCGACTGCATGGAGAATCAGCCCTCCAACCTTGGCCTTGAAGCCATGATCGAGTTGTTGGGTTCTGCCGACATGCAAAACTTGGATAAGGTTGACTGCTATTTGGTGCGCCAGTACCTCGGGCTTGGCATTGCGCGGTGTTGGGTTCGCCACCACGTAACACTGGATCAGGCCATCCAGGTCAATATCAAGGGGCGGCCAGTCCTTGTGACCGGCCTGGGCCTTTCCCGCGCATTCAATGCAGCCTTTGGCGGTGCGGGGCAATTTGCGGAGGGGGTTCAGAAATTC
>DASUEC010000332.1:0-3520 GCA_036275255.1 Limnobacter sp.
ACCATCAGCCATTGTTGAAGGCTGAGGCGGGAAAAAAAACGGGCCTGAAAGGCAAAAAACACGACCTCGCAGGCCACGCCAAATGCCCACAGCCAACCAATGCTCAGCTCTCGGTAACCATGCTCCAACAAATACAGGGAGTAATATGCATAAAAAACACCGTGGGCAAAGATCATGAAGAATGCGGCCAACCAGAACAGCGGCATGGGCGCAGGCAACAACAGGCGGCGCAGCCCGATGGAAGTGATGTAAGGTGACGCAGCCTGGGTTGCAGGCAATGCCGGCTGCAGGCGATGATGGTCTGGCTGAAAGCGAGACGCCGCAAACAAGCCGAGCAACAAGGCACCGCAGGCCCAGAAGGGATACGACCCGAAACCAAACCGATCCGCAACCGCGCCAAACAACAACACCGCGACTACAAAACCCACTGAGCCATACAAACGCACCTGACCGTAACGGCCGGGGCAACCCGCGCATTGATCCAGGGCATATGCATCACTCATGGGCACCAAGCCTGAAATACTGAGATTAAGCAACAGCACCAACAGCACCAAATGCACCGGGTTGTTTTGAAATGCAAAGGCCAGCGCCGCAAAAAACGCCCCGCCGCCGATGGCAAGGCGGATCCACCGCACGCGGTGGCCGGTGTGATCGGCAAGCCACCCCCATGCAAAAGGCCCAAAGATCCGCATGATTTGCATCAAGCCAAGGGACAGCGCAATCACGTCCAGGCCGTGCCCTATTGATTTGAGGTATGGCCCGAGGAACGGCGAATACAGACCGACAAACCCGAAATAGGCTGCGTAAAACAGCGCCAACCAGCCCAATTGCAAGAAACAGCTCCAGCTTAGTGGTTGGATAAACCAGCAGGTATTCGGGGGGTGTTGACCTGTACATCACCACACTGGGCACGGTGCAACAGCAAGTGATCCATCACAACCAAGGCAAGCATTGCCTCTGCAATCGGTGTTGCACGAATGCCGACGCAGGGGTCGTGGCGACCAAAGGTTTGTACTTCGATGGGGTTGCCGGCCTTGTCGATGGATTTGCGCGGCAAACGGATGCTCGATGTGGGTTTGATGGCCATGCGCACCTCGATGTCCTGCCCGGTGGATATGCCGCCCAAGATGCCTCCGGCATGGTTCGAGCCAAAGCCATCGGGCGTCATTTCGTCGCCATGCTCAGAACCCTTTTGTGTGATGCAGTCAAAGCCAGCACCAATTTCGACCCCTTTGACCGCGTTGATACTCATCATTGCATGCGCAATGTCAGCATCGAGCTTGTCGTAGAGCGGCGCCCCCAGCCCCACCGGCACGCCGGTGGCCTGCACGCGCAAACCAGCGCCGCAAGAGTCCCCAGACTTTCGAAGCGCATCCATGTATGCCTCAAGCTCGTCCAGCTTGCTGGTGCCCGGTGCAAAAAACGGATTGCCAGACACATGATCCCAACTCTCGAAGGGAATCTCCACGTCGCCAATCTGGGTCATGCAGCCACGGATTTGAACACCCAGGTTTACAGCCAGCCACTTCTTTGCAATGGCGCCCGCAGCAACCATGGGCGCTGTCATTCGGGCAGATGAACGCCCGCCCCCACGATAATCACGAATGCCGTATTTGTGCCAGTAGGTATAATCAGCGTGGCCAGGACGAAAGGTGTCCATGATGTTGCCGTAATCTTTGCTGCGCTGGTCTTGATTGCGAATCAACAGACCTATCGGCGCACCCGTGGTCACACCTTCAAACACACCCGACAGAATTTCAACCTGATCATCTTCTTGGCGTTGGGTAACATGGCGCGATGTGCCGGGCTTGCGCCGATCCAGATCAGCCTGCAAATCGGCTTCACACAGTGGCAAACCGGGGGGACAGCCGTCGACCACACAGCCAATGGCGGGGCCATGGCTTTCGCCAAAGTTGCTCACCACGAATATACGACCCAGGCTGCTTCCGGACATGCGAATTCACTCGAACAAAAAACGCCATTTTATCGGAAACCAGGGCCTTGCGGCATTGCAGTTGGGCATGCCCGCCCGCTTAATCAGCCATTGCCGCATCCAAAGCCAGGTGCATGCGCTCACCAAGGGCATGTCCGCTCAAAAAAGCGTCCTCCACCCGCGATGCGCTCAACCAGTCACCGCAAGCCCCAAGCAAGGCGGACTCGTCCAGATAATGTTGAATTCCAAGCGGGTTGGACGGCAGGGAATACAGCCAACGGTGTGCCGTGAGTTGGGCAGGATTGAGCAACTGCCCGCTTACATTGCCGAAAACATCGAGCAACATGGCAGCCACCTCGTCGGCGGCATCGTCTTTGTGAAGTTGAGACCAATCTGCCGTGGCCTGCAGCAACCAACGCTCACCAGCCGCCCGACCCGGTTTGGAGGAATCCCGGCAAATCCAGCCCAATGGGCTGTCAACAACAAACGCACCATCGTAAGCGACCTTGAGCGGCTCACGCATGGTCAACATCACGGCCCATGTCACCGTGGAGTGCACGGTGCTGGCCAAACCTGCCAGTGTTTGGTGCGCATCAGCGAACAATTGAGCCACCTGTTCAGCAGGGATTGCACACACCACCGCGTCAAAACCGGACTCAACACGCACGGTGCCGTCGCCTTGGTGCACAGTGAGCTGGTATGCGGTGCCCTGACGCAACACGCCAGCCACCTGGCTTTGCAGGCGAATAGTCAGCCCGTGGGACATGAACTTGGCCAAACTTGCCATGCCTGGCGTGCCAACCCATCGCCGGGCCCCAGGTGCATGAGGCCTGGAAACCCCATAGCTCAGATCGACCACCTCGCCCGGCCATATGGCCACAGCCCCGGCATGTTGCGCAGCTTCCATCAGCTGAAGAAAAGCAGGTGCGCTGGCCTGGAAATACTGTGTTCCGTGATCGAAGCCCAAAGGTGGAGATGCCTCGCGATCAAGCCAACGGGTGGGCATTCGACCCCCCGGCCCCCGGCTTTTTTCAAAAACAATCACCTCATGGCCAAAGCGCGTCAACTGCCGCGCACAAGCCAAACCTGAGATACCCGCACCGATCACTGCTATGCGTTTCTTCACGATCACCACCTGCACTGCCTAATTAGAATGGGATTTTAAGAGTTTTCTTCCATGGGCCAATCACGGATGTAACCTTTGAGCATTTTGTTCTCAAACCCCTGCTCCTCGAGCACGGCTTTGGCCACATCATGGAACGAAATGACACCGCACAGGGTGTTGCCATCCATCACAGGCAAATAGCGCTGATGATTCTCCAACATCAACTTGCGAAGCTTGTCCACCTCCATGTCAAGGCTGGCCACTGTGGGGCTGGGGTTCATCACCTCACTGACGAAAATTTCAGAGACGGGGGGCGTGGGCCCTGTGCGATGCTCTTTCTGCCGCTTGGCCAGCACACGGATCACCTCCCGAAACGTCACGATGCCCGCAAGACTGCCTTTGTCCATCACGACCAGAGAGCCCACATCGTGCTCAGCCATGGTGACCACGCAATCAGAGAGCCTGGTTTCGGGCGTGACGGT
>DASUEC010000333.1:0-6758 GCA_036275255.1 Limnobacter sp.
AACTCCCCATACAAAGATGGCACTGCATAGCCGACGGTGTCGGGGATGTTGATCGTTTTTGCCCCTGCTTTAATGACTGCCTCGCAGACCCTGGCCAAAAAAGGCAGTTCGGATCTGTAACCGTCTTCAGCCGAAAACTCCACATCATCGGTGTACTGCAGAGCCAGTTTGACTGCCTTAACGGCCTGTTCAAGCACTTGGTCGGGTGTCATGCGCAGCTTCACCTCCATGTGCAACGGGGAGGTGGCAATGAAGGTGTGCACACGACGACGTTCGGCAGGGGCCAAAGCCTCGCCTGCCCTTGAAATATCGCGCTCATTGGCGCGAGCAAGGGAACAGACGGTGGACTCTTTGACCACACTGGCGATTGCCTTGATGGCCTCGAAATCTCCATTGCTGGACGCCGCAAAACCTGCCTCGATCACGTCCACTTTGAGCTTTTCCAGCTGCTTGGCAATCCGGATCTTTTCTTCGCGGGTCATGGAGGCGCCGGGGCTTTGCTCGCCGTCGCGCAGGGTGGTGTCAAAAATAATGAGGCGGTCTGACATGGTGTTCTCCTGAATATCCCGTAAGGATACAACAGAGCGACGGGCAGCCGCAGGGCATTTGGTTTTCGGGGCAGAAGCCGCCAGCACTTGCAGAGGGCAAACTCAGAAATGCTGATCCCGCTCGATGTCCATGCCCTTCAGGCCTTGCCCCTTGACACGTTTGACCATGTAGACGACATAACCCGACAGCCCATACAGCACAAACACGCCGAACAGCACCTTGGGTGGATCTTGCGACACCAAGGCGAACACCAAAGGAATGAGGGCCAACACAAGAAACGGCACACTGCGGCGGAAATGAAAATCTTTGCCACTGAAAAAAGGCACAGAGGACACCATGGTGACGCCTGCATAGAAGGTGATGCCCCAAGCCAGCCAATTCAATTCGGCACCAGCCATCTTGGCATCGTCCATCACCCAAACAAACCCGGTGACCAACGCAGCAGCGGCAGGGCTGGGCAAACCCTGAAACCACGCCTTGTCCACCACTGCGGCGTTGGTGTTGAACCGCGCCAAGCGCAACGCTGCACCTGCCAGATAGACAAAAGCCGCAACCCAACCCCATTTGCCCATGCCACTGAGGGACCATTCGTAAATGATCAATGCAGGGGCTGCGCCAAAGCTGACCATGTCAGCCAAGCTGTCATATTCAGCGCCGAAGGCACTTTGGGTATTGGTCATTCGGGCGACACGACCATCCAGGCTGTCAAGTACCATGGCTGCGAAGATGGCGACGGCGGCCGTGGTGAAATTCTGGCCCATGGCCTGAACAATGCCGTAGAACCCCGCAAACAAGGCCGCGGTGGTGAACAGATTGGGCAATAGGTACACTCCGCGGTGCGGCGTACCCGCTGGTCTTGGAGCCCCTCCAATCAACCTGCGAGGAGCGCCAAATCGATTTTTGTTGCGCTTGAATCGCATGGGTTTATGCCACCAACTCAGCAAGAATGGTTGAGGATGCAGACACTTTGTCACCAATGGCCACCTTGGGCACGCTGTCCGTGGGCAGGTACACATCGACGCGAGATCCAAAGCGAATGAAACCATATCGCTGCCCCTTCTCTACGGCTTCGCTGGGTTTCACGTAGCAAAGGATGCGACGGGCAATCAATCCAGCCACCTGAACGGCGGTGACGGTGGCGCCGGAGTCGGTGTGAATCACAATAGCATTGCGCTCGTTTTGAGTGCTGGCTTTGTCCAAGTCTGCATTGACGAACAAGCCGGGAAAATAATCCACTGAGCGGATCTCGCCGCCGATGGGAATCCGGTTGGAATGCACATTGAACACGTTCATGAACACCGAGATTTTGAGCGCTTCTCGCTGTGCATAGGGATCTTGGGTTCGCTCTACGGCAACAATGCGTCCATCGGCGGGAGACACCACGGCGTTTTTCTGGGCAGGAACGTAGCGAGGTGGATCGCGAAAAAACTGCAGCACAAATACAAACAAAATCCAGGCCAGCACCGACAGGAAAGTCAGACCAAAAGACTGAAGAGCCAGGGCCAGAATGCCGACAATGGCCAAGAAAGGCCAGCCTTCGCGGGCGATGATGGGGTGGGGATAGTTCATGGTTTTTTGTTGTGAATGGAGTTAGGGTTAATTTTATAAAGCAAAACACACCCGCGCGGGGTATTTTGTGCGGATTCGGCCATAAGAATCTGAAAGTGCGCCTCTAAGCGTTCGACCTGAAGAGGATGGCACGGCAAAGCCGAGAGGTTGGATAGATCTCTGGAGCCTTGCATCACAGCATTCAAGAACAAATGAACTATCCACAGTAACCCAACACTCATGGTGTATTCCAAAGCACCGCACCGGTTTTGCCATCGATTCATCATGAGTACACAGGCCTCAAACGCCAGCACTGTTACGCCTTCCAGCCACGACGCATATTGCAGAAAGGGTCCAGCCCAAGAACGCAACAGGGACTTGCTCAACACTGCACGTCAACTGTACACAGCCCTGAGGAGCTGTTGCGGCCTCAACTGGGCATTGATCCTGCCAGGCAAAAAGCACCCTGCACAGCCATCGAACGGGCAATCCGAGCTTGTGCGAAGCGAATCCATGGACTCCGGGTTTTCTAGCCTGAATGGCGTTCATTTCAAACAGATTCACCTGGATGCGGCAATTGAAGTGGTACAAACGCTTCAAAAACTGAGGCAGCCTGCCGGGCAAAAAAACCCGCTTCCCGCCCTGCTCACCCAGCTAAACAAAACCAAATCTGCACTGCAAGCAACTGCGTTTGATGCAACAAGCCAGGACCCTGCGAATGTTCGCAAGACAATTGGAGGCAAGAAGCGTGTTTTCGCCTTTACCCCGGCGGGCTTTCGCTACTGGTGCGAAGTTCGCGCGCTGGTCAAGGCAGGGCGCTTGGGGCAACCGATGCCTACTCACACGGACCAGGTGCATATTCGCGTGGCCCTGGCTGCGTACATTCGAGGGGCCCTCCAGTCGACCGGCTTTTACAAAGGCGTGTTCAACATGAAGTTTTTGGACCGACTGGTTTTCGGGGAGTATGTGAAGGTTCTGCACAAACGCCCTTGGGGCCGCATCGAGCTCGAACACACACTTTTGCTGACCACACCCAAGGGCCAAAACAATCTGGCAAGTTTCACCACCGGGCTAACGCCAGCCGCCCTGCTGTCTCCTGAGTTGGCGGCAAGTTACCAGCAATCCGGGATTCATGGTGTTTGTAGTTACGCGACCAATGAAACAAGACACGCTGTAAATTTGTGGCGTACAAGTTTCGGGGTGAAATCAGACCATGACCAGGCCGGGTGCAAGCCGCTTTTCTCTGGCATACGCCACGGGGTGCACGATGCCTATGGACTCAAAAACGACAAAACCCTGCGCGAACACGCAAACCGCACACGGGTGCTGGAATTTGTACAGGCGTGCCTTCATGACAAAATTGCGCGTGAGCCACTGACCACAGCGCAGCTGGCTGGCGAGTCTGTGGTGGATCTGCCGATTGTGTCGGTGAATTTGCTTACCCCGAAAGGCCAGGAGCGATCCATGATTGAACATCAGACTGCTGCGTATCGGGCGATGCATGCGCAAGAACTTGTGTTGGATTTGCAGGCTGAACCAGGCAAGCCTGCCCAGAAAGTTCGAGTCAAACCCAGCTTTGTGGCTTTCAACCTGCCAGTCAATGCGATCGCGCTCAGCGCAGCATCGGACCTGATCGGGATTTGGAAATACTCCGACAAGATCATGAACAGGCAAGCCCTTTCGGCCCTGATGGGCGGGGGTGAACGACCGGAAGAGATTGGGGGCCTTGCCGCTGCGCGAATTGCTGAATATGCACAGCAATTGAATGAGTTGCAACGCGCGTCAGAGAAAGGTCAGCACTCCAGTCTGCAAGGCCAAACCTTGAACCGCAAAATCAGCATGATCAAGGAGTTGGTTGCTCAGATTCATCACATCATGCATCACAACAGGCATCACCGTGTGGGCAATGAGCCCTACAAACTCGCGGTGCGTATTTTGGCGCTGGCCAACGAGTGTGGTGCCACACCCGCGTTCAACTGCAAGAGTGGCAAAGACCGAACCGGACAACTGAATGTAGAAATCCGTGACTTTTATGCCAATTACCACGGCACAGGACAACCGCGCGAGCCTGACAGCGTGCGTTCCCTCAGCGATGTGGAAAACTACCGTGTGTTGTTTGCCCACGGCGGCGACCGCGATATTCAAACCCTCAATACGGGTGTACCGGGCAGCAAATCACAGTTGGCCTATTACCATCGACTGATGGACGTGACCCGCGACAAAATGGACCCGGTGCAGGGTCTTGCAAAGTGGGTGGGTACATAAAAAATCCCGACGCTTGTTACAAGCATCGGGATTGGCGGGCTTTGCACTCAGATGAGCGCAAAAACCATCAGTTTTTAGACTGATCAACCAGCTTGTTCTTGGAAATCCAAGGCATCATGGCGCGCAATTGGCCACCCACCTGCTCAATCGGGTGTGCAGCATTCAAGCGACGACGTGCTGTCATCTCTGGGTAGTTGGTCTTGCCTTCCAGGATGAAACGCTTGGCATACTCGCCGTTCTGGATGTTGGCCAGGCATTCTTTCATGGCTTTGCGTGCTTCTTCGCCGATTACGCGGGGGCCTGTCACATACTCGCCATACTCCGCATTGTTGGAGATGGAGTAGTTCATGTTGGCAATGCCGCCTTCGTACATCAGGTCTACGATCAGCTTCAGCTCGTGCAGGCATTCAAAGTAGGCCATTTCGGGAGCATAGCCTGCCTCAACCAGGGTTTCAAAACCAGCCTTGACGAGCTCCACGGCACCACCGCACAGCACCGCCTGTTCACCAAACAAGTCGGTTTCGGTTTCTTCGCGGAAGTTGGTCTCAATCACACCACCCTTGGTGCCGCCGTTGGCAGCTGCGTAGGCCAGAGCGATGTCGTGGGCGTGGCCAGTGGTGTCCTGGTAAATGGCGATGAGCGAAGGCACGCCGCCGCCCTTGAGGTACTCGGAACGTACGGTGTGGCCTGGGCCTTTGGGGGCGATCATGATCACATCGATGTCTGCGCGGGGCACCACCTGGTTGTAGTGCACATTGAAGCCGTGGGCAAACGCCAGGGCGGCACCCGCCTTGATGTTGGGAGCCACTTCCTTGTTGTACACATCGGGAATGTTCTCGTCGGGCAGCAGAATCATGACCACATCTGCTTCTTTCACAGCGTCGGCCACTTCCTTGACTTTCAGGCCAGCGCCTTCGGCCTTGGACCAGGACGCGCCGCCTTTGCGCAGACCCACGGTGACTTCAACACCAGAGTCACGCAGGTTTTGCGCGTGGGCATGGCCCTGAGAGCCGTAACCAATGATGGAAACCTTCTTTTTCTGAATGAGGGACAGATCAGCGTCTTTGTCGTAATAGACTTTCATGTTGTATTCCTTGCGATTGAAAGGGTTGTTCGGTTGGCCAGAGGTGTTTACAGACGCAGAATGCGCTCGCCGCGACCAATGCCGGAGCTGCCCGTGCGGACAGTTTCCAGAATGGCGGTGCGGTCGATGGCATCCAGGAATGCATCCAGCTTGGATTGGTTGCCCGTCAGTTCGATGGTGTAGCTTTTCTCGGTCACATCGATGATGCGGCCTCGGAAAATATCAGCGGTGCGCTTGATCTCTTCCCGCTCTTTGCCAACTGCCCGCAATTTTACCAGCATCAGCTCGCGTTCAATGTGCGGACCATCGCTGAGATCCACCACTTTCACCACCTCGATGAGGCGGTTCAAGTGCTTGGTGATTTGCTCAATGATGTCGTCAGAGCCCACGGTCACAATGGTCATGCGCGACAAAGTGGGGTCTTCCGTGGGGGCCACGGTGAGGGTTTCAATGTTATAGCCGCGGGCGGAAAACAAACCCACCACGCGGGACAAGGCACCAGGTGCGTTCTCCAGGAGAACGGAAATAATGTGTTTCATATTTGCGATCTCCCAATTACAGTTCTTCAGAACCCAACAACATTTCAGTCAGGCCCTTGCCGGCCTTCACCATGGGCCACACGTTTTCGGTGCGGTCGGTGATGAAGTCCAGGAATACCAGGCGATCTTTGTATTTGCCAAATGCATCACGCAGGGCTGGCTCCACATCGCTTGGCTTGGTGATTTGCATGCCCACATGACCATAAGCCTCGCAGAGCTTTACAAAATCAGGCAGCGCATCCATGTAACTCTCGGAGTAGCGTGAGCCGTAATCCAGCTGCTGCCATTGGCGAACCATGCCAAGATAGCGGTTGTTCAAGTTCACGATTTTTGGCGTGAAATGGTACTGGAAGCAGGTGGACAACTCTTGGATGTTCATCTGGATGGAGGCTTCGCCGGTGATGCAAGCCACCAACGCATCAGGATTGGCCATTTGGACGCCCATGGCGTACGGCAAACCCACACCCATGGTGCCCAAACCTCCGGAGTTGATCCAGCGCCGTGGTTTGTCAAACTTGTAATACTGGGCAGCCCACATTTGGTGTTGGCCCACATCCGAGGTGATGAAAGCGTCACCACCAGTGACTTCCCACAACTTTTCAACAACAAACTGTGGCTTGATCAGCTCATCAGACTTGGCGTAGTCCAGGCACTTGCGGCTGCGCCACTTTTCAACCTGCTCCCACCAGGCTTGCAGTTTGCCCTGATTCATCCGCTGACCGCTTTCGTCAAGCAATTGCATCAGGTCAACCAACACATCCTTGATGTTGCCC
>DASUEC010000334.1:0-6022 GCA_036275255.1 Limnobacter sp.
CAATGCTTTGTCGCCCCAGACCCAGGCAGACTGTTTGGTACAGACCACCTGCTCAATGCCTGCTGCGGCAGCATTGCGCAGCACAACGCCCACATTGCCGGGGTCTTGAATGCCATCTAGCACCACCATGTGTTTTGAAAAATCGGGCTTGCTGGTTTCATTGGGGGGTGCAAAAACAGCCAAAGGTCCAGTGGGTGTGTTCAATGCACTAATCTTTTTGTACACAGCCGCCGGAACCACGCAAAAGCGCGTGCCTGGGTCGCAAGTCAGGCTGTGCATCGCCACCCATTCGGGGTTATCGAGCAAAGTGTCTGGCAACCAAACCTCCAACACCTGGCTGGCCAGGCGGGTCATCAGATCTGCAAAAAGATGCAAGCCCTCAGCACAGGCCACCCCCTGTGCTTTCATGGCGCTGGCGTTGCCGACCAGCTTTGCAAGATGTTTGACCCGCTCATTGGCGGGCGAGTCGATTCGACGAAGGTTGACCAACCCCAGTTTCATTCAAACAGCCCCTGTTTGCCCAACTCAAGCACCTCGCGCACGGGCCTGAACGAACGACGATGCAATGCGCTCGCACCGTGCAGCTTTAGCAGGTCCATGTGCCGGGCGGTGGGATAGCCCATGTGCAAGTGCAATTCGTACTGCGGAAATATTTCCGCCTGCGCCTGGCACCACTGGTCACGCCACACCTTGGCGAGAATTGAGCCTGCGGATACCACAGGCACCTTGCTGTCGCCTTTGACAACTGCCACGCTGCGATAGCCCCAGTTTGGCAATTTGTTGCCATCCACCACCACCAGGCATTGCTCGGGCACAAGGCCAGCCTGCACCACCACGGCGTCCACGGCCCGGTGCATGGCCAAAAGACTTGCTTTCAAAATGTTGAGGCTGTCGATTTCTGCGACGCTTGCTTGAGCCACAGCATGCGCAAGTGCATGCTGCTGTATTTGCCCGCAAAGGGCCTCACGCCGTTTGGGGCTGAGGGTTTTAGAGCAAGCCAGCCCATCAATGGGGCGCTTGGGGTGTAGCAATGCAGCACCAGCCACCACGGGGCCGAACAAGGGGCCTCGCCCGGCCTCATCCACACCGATCACATGCAATTCATGGCGGTCTGCGTATTCTTGGAGCGCTGGCCAAGGTTCGACCTGTGCAGCCATGGTGCGCAACTCAAGCATGCATCACCTGCGCAATGGCTTGGCTGGCCAGTTCTGCAGACGGCTGCAGCAGCAAAGCGTGTTGTTCTTTGAACGCCTGTTCCAAGGCTTGGCGGTTGGCCTCATCATCCAGTTGATACAGCACCGCCTGGCACAAGGCGCCCGGTGTTGCCACGTCCTGAATAAGCTCCGGCACAGCAAAACGGTTGAGCAAAATATTGGGCAAACCCACATAAGGCAAATAGCCTTTGCCTTTCATCATGCGATAACTGAGCCAAGGCATTTTGTATGCAATCACCATGGGCTTTTGGTACATCATGGCTTCGAGTGTGGCGGTGCCGCTGGCCAGCAACACCGCGTTGGATGCTGCCATGCATTCATGGGAGCGCCCCTCCATGAGGGTCCAGCGCGTGCGCAGGTCCGGAGGGATCATGGCCTGGAACACGGCTTTCAAGCCACCGGGAGGCATGGGCGTGACAAACTCCAAATGGGGTTTGTGCTTCAGCAACTCAATGGCTGTGGCCACAAACGCTGGGCCAAGGTATTTCACCTCGGCGGTGCGACTGCCGGGCAACACGGCAAGAATTTCTGCTTGTGCATCCAGACCCAAGGCCAAGCGATAAGCCTGCATGTCAATTTGTTGCGGAACCAACTGTGCCATGGGGTGCCCAATGTACGTGGACGCAATGCCCTGAGCTTGAAGGATGGCAGGTTCAAATGGAAATATGCACAGCACATGGCTGCAAGCCGCCTTGATTTTATGGATGCGCTCCATGCGCCAAGCCCAAATCGAGGGGCATACCATGTGCACGGTGGGCACTCCCGCCTCTTTCAAGGCCAGCTCCAATGCAAGGTTAAAATCGGGGGCATCCACACCGACCATCACCTTGGGCCGTGCCACGTCACGCCAATGCGCGATCAGTGATTTGCGCATGGCCAGCAAACGGGGCAAGTGCCTTATCACTTCAACATAGCCACGCACAGACAATTCCTCGGAGCCGTGCAAGGCCTGTACACCCAACTCACGGAGTTTTGGACCGGCAATGCCTTGAACAGTCAAGCCATGCCTGGCGATGAGAGGCTCAATGGCAAGCGCGCCGATCCAGTCACCAGAGGCTTCGCCCACCGCGATGGCAACATCGGAAACGCTCAAAGGATAAGGCTTGGATTGTGTGCCTGGCATGGATCAACGGATGATGCCGCGCGTGGCTTGATCCAGAAAGGCACGCATATAGACCAAGTGCGGCTTGGCATCTTCTGGCGCATCTTGCACCAAGGCATCAATGGCCAATTTGGCGTCGGCAATGCTGAGCCCTTGACGATAAATCGCTTTGTAGGCGCGTTTGATGTTCAAAATGGCATCGGGTGAAAATCCTCGGCGCTTCAGGCCTTCGGAATTGATGCCTGCAGGCTCAGCCGGGTAACCAGCCGCCATCACGAACGGTGGAACATCTTGTGTGAGCTTGGTCTGGAATGCTGTCATGGCATGCGCCCCAACACGTATGAACTGGTGAACACCGCTCATCCCCCCCAGAATCACCCAATCTTCAATGTGAACATGGCCTGCCAGTTGCACGCTGTTGGCAATGATGGTGTTGCTGCCAATGTGGCAATCGTGGGCAATGTGCACATAGGCCATGATCCAGTTGTCGTGGGCCATGGTGGTCTTGCCGCCATCTTGAACCGTGCCGGTGTTGAAAGTGCAGTATTCGCGCACGGTGTTGCGGTCACCAATAATTAACTCGGTGGGTTCGCCTTTGTACTTTTTGTCCTGGGGATCGCCGCCTATGGTGGCGCTGCCGTGAAAAATGTTGTCCTGCCCGATCGTGGTGTGCCCAGCCACGATGGTGTGTGGCCCGAGCCTGGTGCGAGCGCCAATTTTTACATGGGGGCCGATCACGCAGTACGGCCCAACCTCGACGCTAGAGTCGAGTTGGGCCTTGGGGTCTACAATGGCACTGGGGTGGATTGACATGGCAGCAGAGAGATCCTTTGTTAACAGAGTCTTAGACTTCCCGCGCGGTGCACATGAGGTCGGCTTGCGCAGCCACATTGCCGTCCACCAGGGCTTTGGCGCTGTACTTCCAGATGCCTCTGGATACTCGCTCCACTTGAACATCCAGCATGAGCACATCGCCGGGCACCACGGGGCGTTTGAATCGGCAGTTGTCTATGCCAACGAAGTAATACACAAAATTGTCGCCCGGCTTTGTTTCCATGGAGTTGAAAGACAGAAGGCCTGCTGCTTGGGCCAAGGCCTCCATGATCAGTACACCTGGCATAACCGGGTGAATCGGGAAATGCCCCGGAAAAAACGGCTCGTTGTAGCTGACGTTTTTCTGGGCAAGTATGCGTTTGTTGGGTTCCAGTTCAAGAACGCGATCGACCAGCACGAATGGGTAACGGTGCGGCAGTTGTTCAAGAATTCCCTTGATGTCGATGAGTGGGGTTGTCATAGCTTCTGAGTCACTTTAAAGATTTATTTTGTTTTTGAGTTCGCGTACGTCGGCGCGCAACTTCATGATTTGCTTCAGCGCAACGGCTGTTTTTTCCCATTCCTTGTGATCTTGCAGGGGGAAGATGCCACTGTAGGCACCTGCCTCCTTGATGCTGCTCATCACGGCCGAGCAGCCCGATATGTGTGTGCCGTCCGCAATGGTGAGATGGCCCAATAACATGGCTGCACCGCCCACGGTGCAACGTGCACCAATGTGCGTGCTTCCAGCAACACCCACACAGCCTGCCATGGCAGTGTGATCGCCAATGGTGACATTGTGGGCGATCTGGATTTGATTATCCAGTTTCACGCCAAAACCAATCAGGGTGTCGTCAATGGCGCCACGGTCAATCGTTGTGTTGGCACCAATTTCAACATGGTCGGCAATCAGCACCCTGCCCACTTGCGGAATTTTTACCCAGGTGCCTTTGTCATTGGCAAACCCAAAGCCGTCCGCACCAATGACCACGCCCGCGTGCACAATGCAATGGTTGCCAATTTCGCACTCGTCGTAAACCGTGACATTGGGGTGGATGCGTGTGTTGGAGCCAATCACCACGGCGTCCCCAAGCACAACACCTGCGCCAACCTGCGTGCCTTCACCCACTGCAGAGCCTCGACCTATCACCACGTTTGGCCCCACGCTGGCTGAAGGATGAATCTGTGCAGATGAATGCACAACTGCTGACGAATGCACGCCGGGTTGAGGCTTGGGCTGGCTTGCGCTAACCCACCACTGCTGGATGCGCGCATAAGCGAGGTAAGGATCGGGCACTAGCCATGCCGCAGGCAGGGATTGCCCGGCTTGTGCATGCATCTGCACGTAGGCGCGCAGCTCGTCAAAGTGACTTTCTCGCACCAGAACCACAGCGGCGTGTGTGCTCAATAGCAGATGCTTCAGCTTGGGATTGGATAAAAAGCTAAGGTGGTGGGCGCCTGCCCGCTCAAGTGACTGGATGCCACAAAGCGATGCTTGCACATCCCACCCCGCTTGCGGCTGAAACGAGGCTGTTTGGCCGCCAAAATTGTCCAACAGCGTGGACAGGCTCGTTTCAACAAATTGCATGGCGTTTTACTTGGCGGCGTCCAGGCTCGTCAACACCTGGTCTGTGATATCGATTCGCTTGTTGGCGTACACCGCTTCCTGGAAGATGATGTCGTAGTTTTCTTTTTCAGCAATTTGACGGATGACGCGGTTGGCGCGCTCAACAAGCTCACCCACGACCTGATTTTTGCGCTGGGCCAGGTCTTCTTCAAACTCGCGTCGCTTGCGCTGGAAGTCTCGGTCCATTTCGGCCAGATCCCGCTGGCGCTTCACTTTCTCGCTCTCAGGCAGTGTGATGGCGTCTTTGTCCAGCTTCACAGCCTCGGCCTTGACCTTGGCTGCCAGGTCTTCAAGTTCTTTTTGTCGCTTTGCAAAATCGCGTTCGAGCCTTTTTTGGGACTCCACAGCAAACTTGGAGTCGCGCAAAATACGTTCGGTGTTCACAAAACCAATTTTTGCAGCCAGGGCCTGTGACATGGTGGGCAGCACCAGGGCAAAAGACAGGGCCGTGCCCATCACCATTTTTTTCATGCTATTCAAATCAATCTCCAAAATTATTAACTGCTGCCTGCTTAGAAACCAGTACCAATGGTGAACTGCACACGTTGGGTTTCGTCGGTGGGCTCTTTGTTGAGGGGAACACCCAAGCTGAATTTGAGGGGCCCCACTGGTGACAGCCAGGAAATGCCCACGCCGGTGGAGTATCTCAACTCACCAAATTTGATGCGCTCGCTTTCCTGGAAGACGTTGCCTGCGTCAAAGAATGTAAACGCGCGGAATGTGCGGTCTTTGGACATGCCTGGAATAGGAAAGAAAAACTCTGCATTGCCAATCAGCCGCTTGGCACCGCCAATCGGTACATTGTCAAGGTCACGCGGGCCAAGGGTGGAGGAGCGGTAACCGCGCACCGTCCCGATGCCGCCTGCGTACACGTTCCGGAAAATTGGATAAGGCGAATCACCATACCCGAAACCGGCTGTAACTTCGCCATTCAGTGCCAAGGTGTAGAGCTTGCCCAGCGGAAAGTACCATTGCTCCTGATAGGTGGTGCGGATAAATTCCTGGTCACCTGCCGGCGTGGCAAGCTCGGCCGTGATGCGGCGAACCTGACCACGGGTTGGCGCAATTGCAGAATCGCGGCTGTCAAATGAGTAACCTGCATTCAGGAGAATGGCGTAGGTGGAATTGCCAAAAGCGTTGACATAGCGCCGGAATCGGTCCGGGCTCAAGGGCCCTACTTCCAGGTCGGTGCCTTCATAGCCGCCGCCAAAAGAAATGCGCTCGTATTCACTAATCGGGTACCCAAAACGCAAACCCACACCGGTT
>DASUEC010000335.1:0-11982 GCA_036275255.1 Limnobacter sp.
AGGCACTGCGTGTCGCCCATGAGGCGGCCCTGTTGGTGTGCGGCCAAAATAATTCCGACCATTTCGAACACCAGTTGATCCGCATCCGCGGAACCGGCGGGCAGGTGGTTTTCTTCAATGGCCTGTGATGCCGCACGGCGCATTTCTTTTTGCCAGTCGCGGTGCATCTTCACCAGCACGTCGCGAACGGCCCCCGGTCTGTCATCGTACTCGGTTGCCCCTGAAATGTAGATACAGCCGCTGTCAATTTCTTTGCCGATGCGGTCGAGCCAACGCATGAAAATGGCACGAAGGCGCGGCAAGCCGCGCTGCTCCTTGAGGCAGGGAAAAAGCACCGCATTGATAAATTGTGTTTCGTACTCTTTGAGCACGGCAATTTGAAGTTCTTCGCGCGAGCCAAAGTGGGCAAACACTCCACTTTTGCTCATGGCCATTTTGTCGGCAATCGAGCCAATGGTGAGCCCCTCGAGTCCTTGGGTGGACGCGATGTCGAGGGCTGCCTCCACAATGGCGGCACGGGTTTGTTCACCTTTGCGCATAGAAAAAATAGACCGAACGTTCGTTTTTTTATTAGTGTACGCGATTTCGGGCAAAAAATGCGATTTGCAATCACTGGCCATGAAAGCCTCTTTCGGGGACTCAGGCGGGAACCTTGAATTGTGAGGTTGCAAACATTCGGAGATAGTTCGTGAACAAGTTGCTCAATACCACCCACGGGACAATACACCATGACAAATCCCGCCATTGCAGTCCGCATGAGCCCCGCCGCGCACACCGTCGATCTGGAAGCAGCCGCGCCGGGCAATCGCCAGACCCAGGCTTTGAGCCATGGAAACTGGCGAACCTCAATGAAGTTGGCAGCGGTGGGGCTGGGGTGCGTGGGGGCTGCCACGTGCCTGGCGGTGGGCCTTGCCAATGACATGGCGGCCCAACCGCAAAACGCCCATGATCGATCGCTTCTGGAGGAGAACGACGGATGCAAGCCAGGCGAGTATCGGGCCACGTTCTCGGACGAAACAAAAAACCGCTACAAATGGGCTTTCATCGGGCAAGCCAGTGTCGTTGGGCTGGGTTTGGTGGCCTTGCCACTGGCGTGCATCGGGTCATCTGAGAGCAAGATAAAACTTGCACTGCTGATCCCGACGGCTGTGATGTCTGGACTTGCCCTCAGTGGATTGTTGATCACTGGCATCGCCTATGGGGTGGGCACCATCAATGCGGGCAAGTGCATAGAAAAAAACCCCTGATACCTTTAAATTCAATTTTTTTGAACAAGATTGGCAAAAAAGACCACTCGATTTTGTAAGCCGGCCAGCGCATTATTCTCCCATCGATTCAACGAATCGCAACCAAAACTGGGAGAATCAAAATGAGTGCAAACGCAAAACAACATGGTGGTCTTGTTCAACAAATTGATGGGTTGTTCGATTCTGTTAGCAACCCACTGGCCCTGATTGGGCGGGTGCTGCTGGCGGCCATGTTCGTGCTGGCCGGCGTTGACAAAATCGGTGGCTTTGAAGGCACGGCTGGCTACATTGCTTCGGTGGGCCTGCCCATGGCGGAAGCACTCACAGTGCTCACGATTGCGGTTGAGATTGGCGCAGGCCTTGCACTGATTGTCGGCTTCCAGACACGACTGGCGGCACTCGCCCTGGCTGGTTTCACGCTGGCCGCCTCGGTGTTGTTCCACAACTTCTGGGCCATGCCTGCAGAGCAGGCTTATGTACAGCAGCTCATGTTCATGAAAAACCTGAGTGTGACGGGAGGCCTTCTGCTGGTGGCTGCTTTGGGTGGTGGCCGCTGGGCAATCAGCAAATAATCGAGTCAATCACAGGCAACACGGGGATGATTTCATCCCCGTTGTTTGCTTCTATTGCATGCCCCCCTGTGAACTCGCCAAACGAGGGCAAAACCATCAGGGAGCCGCGCAGCACAAAGCATGGCAGGCGTGCGCGATCGCGCCCCTTTCCTTCCATCCGCACCACCGGGTGCTCATGCCCGGCCAAGGCAAAAGCACCAGGCACCTGCTGGGGGTGGTGGCACAACGCAAGCTGGCCCAATGCGAAGGGCTCTTCGACCACGGCAATGTTCAAGTGCGCGGGCGGGTCCCCAGCGCGGCTGTCGTGATTGCCCCGCACCAGCGCCATGTGGATGTTGGCATGCTGGCGCCTCCAGGCTGAGAGCGCGTTCAGCAAGCCGGGGTTGTGGGCCGCCTTGGCGTGCAGCAAGTCGCCCAAAAAATAAAGACTTTGCACATCAAACCGTGCCATCGCTGCGCTTAAACGCGCCAAATTGGCCTGGGTGGTGCCCGCAGGCACAGGCACGCCCAACTGGCGAAACGTGGCCGCTTTGCCAAGGTGCACGTCAGCCACAAACAAGGCCTTGTGCAAAGGCGAGAAGGCGGTTCGATGTGCAGACAGCTGTAGCAACTCACCACAACATGTCAGGGAATGTGTGGATGAGTGCTCGGTTAGTACGGTGACCACGCCCATGAATTAGCCCACAAAAATCAAGACCGAAGTGTATCAAGTTCGCAAGGCGGCCTTCTCCAGCTCGGCCACCATGCGCGCCACACGATCACTGAGTTTTTCTGTGCTCACCATCTCGCGCAGCCGTTCAATCAACAGGGGAAAAGCAAACGGCGTGGGTCGCTCCACCTGTTTGTACACCAGCGTTTTTTGGCGAATGCTGGCCAGGGCCGCGGCCATGCGCTCCATGTCGAGTTCTTGCTCCAAGGCCTCGCGCTGGGCCTGGTTTAACAGCAGGTTGCCTTGATCGTGCTTCTTGAACACATCAAAAAACAGCGCACTGGAGGCTTGCAATTGTTTGGTGCTTTTGCCAGCCCCCGGATACCCCTGAAAGACCAGGCCCGAGATGCGCGCAATTTCACGAAAACGCCGCTGTGCAAGCTCGGAAGCGTTGAGGCAGGCCAGCACGTCTTGCAACAAGTCGCCTTGGGCAAAAAGGGGCGAGCTGGCCAAATCGGTGTGGATCCAACTTGACCAGTCCACTGGCTCGGCACTGAGCAACTCAAAGCCATAATCGTTCATGGCAATGGAAAAGGTGCCGGGCTTGTGCTGCGAGGCACGCCAAGCCAGCAAGCTGGCCAGGCCGATGTGAACGGTTCGGCCCTCGAAGGGGTAAACAAACAGGTGGTGCCCCTCCTTGCTGTGCAACTCTTCGACCAACAGGTGCTGTGGGCCAGGCAGACCACTCCACCGCATCTGCAATTGCAGCAGTGGCACCAAGGCCTGCAGCTCGGGATTGGCCGGGGCATGGCCCCGGGCCAATGCCTGCTGCGCCTGCTCAAGCATCAGCAACGATGCATGGGCCAGCTCACTGCTCAAGGGCATTTTGCCGCCTTGCCACTGGGGCACGGTGGCTTTGTTGCGGGCCGCCTTGCGCACATAGGCGGTCATGTCACGCACCTTGACCAACTCCAGCACCCGACCAGCAAAGCTGAAACAGTCGCCGGTTTTAAGCCGGGCAATAAAACCTTCTTCAATGGTGCCCAACCGCCCGCCGGTCATCCAGGCCACGTGCATGGCCGAATCGGAGACGATGGTGCCAACCGACATGGCATGGCGGCGTGCTATGTCTTTGCGCAGCACACGGTAAAGCCCATCCTCAGCCAGGGCCACCCGCTGATAATCCGGGTAGGCGCTCAGGCTGTCCCCGCCTCGCTCCACAAAAGCCAATGCCCAATCAAACTGGGCGCGCGGCAGGTCCTTGTAGGCGTAGCTGGTGCACACTTCGCGGTACAGCACGTCGGACTGAAAACCCGTGCCCATGGCCACGGTGACCAGGTGCTGCACCAACACATCCAAAGGCGCTTTGGGGCTGTGCCGGGGCTCTATGCGCTTTTGCTCCACAGCATGGCGTGCGGCAGCAGCCTCCACCAGTTCCAGCGCATGGGTGGGCACAATCGTGATGCGTGAAGGCCTGCCTGGTGCATGGCCCGATCGGCCTGCACGCTGCAACAGGCGGGCCACGCCCTTGGGCGAGCCAATTTGAATCACCCGCTCCACGGGCAAAAAATCCACACCGAGGTCCAGGGAGGACGTGCACACCACCGCCTTGAGCAAGCCTTGCTTGAGGCCCTGCTCCACCCAGTCGCGCACGGATTTGTCCAGCGAGCCGTGATGCAAAGCCAAGGCGCCTGCGTAGTCGGGCCGGGCCTCCAGCAGGGCGTTGTACCAAATCTCTGCCTGTGATCGCGTGTTGGTGAACACGAGTGTTGAAGCCGAAGCATCCAGCTCTGCTGCCACGGCCTGCACCTGCACCAAGCCCAAATGCCCGCCCCAGGGAAAGCGCTCAAACTGGGCGGGCACCAGGCTGTCGATTTGCAATTGCTTGGGCAAAGCACCTTGCACCAAACACATTGCGCCGTGGTGGCGCACCGGGTGCAACAGCACGTCCATGGCAGTTTGCAGATTGCCCAGCGTGGCACTCAACCCCCACACCAACAGATCGGGGTTGAGCTGCACCAGGCGAGCAATGGCCAATTGCAATTGCACGCCCCGCTTGTTGCCCATCAGCTCGTGCCATTCATCCACCACCAACACACGCAGCGTGGTGAGACCTTGCGTGCTGGTGGCTCGCGTGAGCATCAGGGTGAGGCTTTCGGGCGTGGTCACCAGGCCGATGGGCGGTTTTTTCTGGATGGCAGCGCGCATGGCGGCATCGGTGTCGCCAGTCAACATGCCCACAGCGCAACCCTGCACCAAACTGGAGGCGGCATGCTGCAAGGCTCGGGTGCTGTCGGCGGCCAGGGCGCGCATGGGCGTGATCCACATCACCTGGGTGCAAGCCGCCCGCAATGCAGGCTGGCCAGCCAATCGGAGCAGTGCCCCCAGCCAGACGGCCAGTGTTTTGCCTGCCCCAGTGGTGGCATGCAGCATGCCACTTTCACCACGCACCATGGCAGCCCATACGTCGCGTTGAAACTCAAAGGGCACCCAGCCCTGCCGGGCAAACCATTGCTCAACCTGCTGCAGGTTCAGCTGCTGAAGTGGCTGAGCATGTTCATGGGCTTGAGCATGCGCTGTGGCGAGACTTTGCTGAGAGCCCGGCGCAGTGTCTGGAACTTGCGCCTGTTTTCGTTTGCGGCGCAAAGCCTTGAGCTGGGTGCCCACATTGGGGCCAGGAGGGATGCCTCGGAATGCCGACATAAACCATACGGGGTGCTGCAATGCAGGCTATTTTGCCACAGGCCCCGCGAGAAGGGTTTTTAACAGTTCCACCACACGGGAGGCGGTTTGCTCACCGTGGTCATATTGCGGATTCAACTCGACGACGTCCACCGAGTGCACCACCCCCACCTTGGCCAAATGCTCAAAGCAGGCTTTGAGTTGCATAACCCGAAGCCCGCCGTCCACTGGCGTGCCCACAGCAGGTGCCTCGCTGGGGTCGAGGCAATCCACATCAAAACTCACATGCACATGGTCTCCGGCCACCACGCCTTCCAATGCAAATGCCATCACCTGTGCCAATGACATGCCCGCCATGGCCTGCATGCCAAGCACAGGCACTCCCAGCTCGTTCAAATTGCATGACTCGTCCGGATCGACGGCTCGCACACCCAGCAAGCGAACCTGCCGAGGCTTCAGTGCGGGTTCTTGACCGGCCAACCGGACCAGAGAGTCTGGCCCAAGGCCCATGAGGCATGCCAGAGGCATGCCGTGCAAATTCCCCGACGGCGAAGTGCGGGCGGTGTTGAAGTCGGCATGGGCGTCAAACCACAGCACGCGCAAACGGCGATCCCGCTGGCGACAGTGGCGGGCGACTGCGCTGATGGAACCCACCGCAAGACAATGATCGCCACCCAACAACACAGGCACGCGGTTGGCCTGCAGGGCCTGCCAGACGGCTTGGTCGGTGGCGCGATTCCAGCGCGCCACTTCAAACAGATTGCGGTAGCCACTGTGGGCGCGGTGATCAAAATTGTTGGGGCCTTGAAGGTCGCCAATGTCGAGCACTGCTCGGCCGGTTTGCAGCAAAGCCTTCACCAGCCCGGCCTCCCGCAAGGCGGATGGCCCGCTGGATGCGCCGCTTGCTGTGGTGCCGACATCGGTGGGGGCACCAATCAGCTGCAGGGCGGGGGGATAAAATTTTTGGGAAAAACCTGCTCGGTCAGCGAAATGGTCTGCACTGATCGACGGGAACAAGCTGGCGCTGAAAGCAAACTTCAAGCACACCTCCTGCACGGAGCGAGAGATTGTTTGTTTAGTGTGCGCTTGATGAAAAAGTTTGGCCAGCCCCCTGGGGAATATTCAAAACTCAGTGTTGCAAATCCGCCAACAATCGACTGGCCAAATGCTCAATGGAAGCGTTGCCCAGTGAATCACTGTGCACGGTGTGCGCGTTTGAAAGGCCTTGAAGGTTGCGTGGCGTGGACTTTCGGTAGGCCGGATCGTAGTGCTGGGTGAGCAACTCTTCGACCAGGGTGGGCCAGGCCCCTTGCTGGGCAAGGTCAGTCCACCGTGCTATTACAGCGTGGCCGTGCAAGCTGCTTAAGTACCCCAATTGCGTTTGCAGGCTGGCAGGGTCTTTTAAAAAATAGCTGTAGTCTCGCAACAAAAATTCGACGCGTGCCGACACAGGCACGTCCAAGCGAACCACATGCCCTTGCCGGGTCATCGTGTCGAAAAGCGCCTCTGGCACGCGCAAGCTGCCAATCTTCTTGCTTTCGGCCTCCACCCAAACAGGCCTTGACGGGTCCATGTTGCGCAGGGTGTGCCACACCTGGGTTTCAAACCACTTCTGCGAGGGCTGCGGACGGTTGGGCAGCACACCCAGCACAGATCCTTTGTGACAGGCGAGGGATTCCAGGTCGAGCACCTGCGCGCCCTGGCGGGCCATGGCCTCCAGCACCCGGCTTTTGGCGCTGCCAGTTTCGCCACACAGCACCTGGTAGGCAAACAACTTGGGCAAATCGGACAGTTGCGCCAGCACATGTGCACGAAACACCTTGTAACCCCCTTGCAGTTGACTGGCCTGCCAGCCAACCTGGCGAAGAATGTGGGTCATGGCACCTGAGCGGCTGCCACCCCGCCAGCAATACACCAAGGGCTTCCAGCCTTTGTCATGCTGCTGGAAACGGGTCTGCAAATGGTGTGCAATGTTTTTGGCCACCAGGGCAGCGCCCACCTTTTTGGCCTCAAAGGGAGAAACCTGCTTGTACAGCGTGCCCACGGTGATCCGCTCCTCATTGCTGAGCACCGGGCAATTGATGGCACCAGGGATGTGGTCTTCTTCAAACTCGGCTGGCGAACGAACGTCGATGATTTCAGAAAAATCATCGAGGCTTTCAAGGGTGACAATGTCGGGGTGTTTCACGGGCAAGTCATGAGGTGGCGGCTTGCCATTATAGCGGCGGCACGCCCACAATCCAGCCTTCGACGGGGTCGATGCGGGCAGGCAGGCCGTAGTGCATGTCTTCCCGGGCGTGCCGCTGTTTGGCAGCCCACGCAGCAAGCAAGCAGCACAGCAAGGCATCAAGGTGGTCTGCCTTGGCATCGTCCAGCAGCTTGGGGCGCAAGTAGGGGCGCACCTGCACGCGAATGCCCAGCAACATGCCTTCTTCCAGCGCATTGAGCAACTCGGTGCGGGCCTGTCGGCGGTCGGGGGTGTCTTTGTTTTTGTCGTCGCTTTTGTAGCTGGCGCGGTTGAGAATTTTGCGGGCCAGGTAGCCCGGGTAGGCCTCCAGCGCCACGCGAGCCGTGTCGCCTTTTTGCATGCCGGGAATGTGCACACCAGCCTGCATTAACAATGGCGCACCAGCGTGAAGCATGTATGCCACCGGGGGGTTGACCCATTTCATGGAAGGGGAGGAGCCCGCCGGACCATCGCAGTCGCGGTGGGCAAATTTGTGGCCCGCAGGGCGTGCGTCGCACCAGGCTTTGAAAGTAGCGCGAATTTGCTCGCGACTCATGGCGCAATAGTGCTGCATCAGGTCGGCCCAGGCGCGAAAATCAGTGCGCCCGGCACCGGGCCACTTCAGCCCGTCCACCAGCTTGCGCGGCAACCCAAAGGGCATGTCGATGGCCGCCACAAATGGCAACCCAGCCTGCACAATCTGCTCAGCGGATCGCCCGGTCGGCTGCGTCGGCTCGCCGGTGTTCAACACATGTGCAAATTCTTGCAGCGTGGGCAAAGACCACAGTTCATCGACTTGCAGCACAGCCCCCTGCCATTGCCCCACCGCCACGGCGATGGGTTTGCGTTTGCTGGGGCTGCTTGAAAAATCGATGCCCAAAAGGCGTAATAAATTGTTGCTCATGAATTGGCGACTGGCAGCAGGCTTTCGAGTTGGGCCAGGGTGTCGGCCTGGTGCAGGGGTTTGTCGTGGCGAATCCGAAGCATACGCGGAAAACGCACCGCCACGCCGCTTTTGTGACGGTTGGAGCGCGCAATGGCTTCAAAGCCCAACTCAAACACCAGGGTGGGAACCACCGTGCGCACCGGGCCAAATTTGTTGACGGTGTGTTTGCGAATCTCACGATCAACCTGTTTGAACTCTTCGTCCGTCAGGCCGGAATACGCCTTGGCAAAAGGCACCAGCCTGGGCAAGCCTCTGGCGGTGGTGTCTTCCACCGACTCACCATGGGCAATGGCCTGCGCAACAGCTTGCGCTTCGTCGGCTGTGTGCGGGGCTCGCTCCCACACGGCGAAGGTGTAATCGGTGTAAAGGCTGGCACGCCGGCCATGGCCACGTTGTGCATAAACCAGCACGCAATCGATGGTCATGGGATCAATTTTCCATTTCCACCACAAACCATCGGCTTTGGTGCGGCCCACGCCATAGCGGGCATCTCGCTGCTTGAGCATGAAGCCTTCCACTCCACGCTCCCTGCTTTCGGCCTGAAGTGCGTGCAGGCTTTGCCAGTCATCGGCCTGAACCAAGGGGGACAGGTGCAAACGCGGCACATCATCGAACACGGCATGTGCAGCATGCAGCAGCACGCATTGCTCCAGCAAATCGCGGCGGGTGTGTTGGGCCTGCCCGGTTTGCAAGTGGCCTTGCCATCGCAACAGGTCGTAGGCCATGAACACCACGGGCGAGTCAGCCATGAGTTTTTTGCTGACCACTTTGCGATTCAGCCGCCCTTGCAAGGCGTTGAAGCCGGCGGGCACTGCACTGCCTTTGGGCCACACCAACACCTCACCATCCAGAATGCTGCCATCGGGCAAGGCACTCAAGCCCTGCTGCAACTCGGGGAATTGCTCGCTCACCAATTCTTCGCCACGCGACCAAATCCAGACCTGCCCGGCTTCTTTCACCACTTGGGCACGAATGCCGTCGTACTTCCACTCCACCAGCCAATCTTGCACATCACCCAGCGAATCCGGGGACTGCTGCAAAGGATGCGCCAAAAAAAACGGCAAGGGTTGCCCGGCCTTTGCGGGCCGTGCCGCGCTGGCGGACTCTTCATCCGCAGCAATGAGTGCCAGGTATTGCTCGGCGCCGGGGTGTGTGCTTGCATCGGCATAACCCATCAGGCGTGTGGCCACCGCCTTTGGATCCAGACCAGCCAAGCTGGCCAAGGCGCGTGTCACCAATAGTTTGGAGACACCGACTCGAAAACCGCCACCCACCAGCTTCACAAACAAAAAGCGCTCGGCCGCGCCCAAGCTGCGCCAGCACTGTTGTACTGCGGCGATGCGGTCTTCATCGGCCAGTGCGCGCAAGGGCAAAATTCGCTCTTGCATCCACCAGGCCAGCCCCTGTTCAGGCACGGGCTGCATGTTTGTTGGCAGGGGCAGCACATGGGCAATGGTCTCTGCCAGATCCCCCACCGCCTGATAACTTTCTTCAAACAACCAAGCGGGCAAACCACTTTCGCGCAGGGCCACTTCGCGCAGGGTGGCCGTGGGCACGGTGCGCTTGGGTTTGCC
Organism: Limnobacter sp.; assembly: GCA_036275255.1. GTDB lineage: Bacteria > Pseudomonadota > Gammaproteobacteria > Burkholderiales > Burkholderiaceae_B > Limnobacter. Next base: position 9,898 of record DASUEC010000335.1, read on the forward strand.
TCCACACAAAAAATAAACCGCCCACGCGGCGTCCTCCGGTGGCGCACTTTCAAAGTATTGGCACAAAGCCTGCAACTTGTTGTTGGTCGATGTGCTGGCGTCCAGCTGTGCAAAAAGGGAAGCGAACTGTTTCATGTGGCCGGCCCTGCTTCGATTGCTGGCTCTTCGGCGCCCTGCTCGCCACCGTACTCGGTGACAAATGCGCGCGCATTCAAGCCCTGGTCTTGCAACCAGCGCACCATGACCGATACATAACCATGGGTAACAATCACCTGCTCGGCCCCGGTCTCTCCAATGGCCTTCATCAAGCCGGGCCAGTCGGCGTGGTCTGACATGACAAACCCACGGTCCACATTGCTGCGTCTGCGCGAACCGCGCAGTTGCATCCAGCCAGATGCGAAAGCATCGGAATAAGCTGAACCAAAACGCTTCATCCAGCTTGCGCCCTGCGCTGCAGGTGGTGCAATCGCAAGGCAGGTTTTGTAGACGGATTTGTCGTGAATGTTGCTGACCAAATGGGTGGGGGGCAGGGCCACACCCGCCTCACGGTAAGCATTGTTCAAAGCTTCACAGGCGCTGTGGCACACAATGGGGCCAATGCTGGGGTCTACGCCTGCGATGATGCGCTGAGCCTTGCCGAATGAGTAACCGTACAACACGCTGGCCTTGCCCTGCGCGGCATTGGCGGCCCACCAGGCATTAATTTCGGCATAAATGTCTGTATCGCTGCGCCAACGGTACACAGGCAGACCAAACGTGGACTCGGTGATGAAGGTGTGGCAACGCACAGGCTCAAACGGTGTGCAAGTGAGGTCGGGCATGACCTTGTAATCGCCACTGGCCACCCACACTTGCCCGCGGTATTCCAGACGCACCTGGCACGAGCCCAACACATGGCCCGCCGGGTGAAGTGAGATCTTGACGCCGTTGTGCACGGTGCTCGCACCGTAGGGTAGCGTGTCGAGTTGAATGTTGCCAAGCCGGGTGCGCAACACACCCTCACCCGGTGCAGCGCACAGGTAGTGGTTGTGCCCGGTGCGGGCGTGGTCGGCGTGCGCATGGGTAATGATGGCTCGATCAACCTTGCGCCACGGGTCTATGTAAAAATCACCGGGGGGGCAATACAAACCTTCGGGACGACTAAGCACCAAATCCATGCTAATAACGGCTGCCAAAACCGCCTACAGACACCGCCAAAAGCATTAGTTTATAACACAGCCAGCTCACCGCCCGCTCCTTGAACGGACGGGCAGCGTGGCTGTGTTGCTGAATACGGCGGCTGTTGTTCTGGATTGCTGCCATCAAGGTGGCTTTCAGCTTTTGAGCAAAGGGGCGGTTGTGAACGAGCACATTGGCTTCGCGCGCAAACAGGCAGCTGAGGGGATCGAGGTTGGAAGAACCCACCGTGGCCCAGAGGGAATCCACCACCCCCACTTTGGCGTGCAAAAAACCCGGCAAATACTCATACACCTCCACACCCTGTGCGAGCATCTGGTGATACAGGTGCTGGGTGGCGTAGTGCTGAAACTTGTATTCCACCCGCCCTTGCAACAACAACTTGACCACCACCCCGCGCTGGCGTGCGGCGGCAATCGCCGCCCGCATTTTTCGCCCGGGCAGAAAGTATGCATTGGCCAGGATGACCGAGGTATGCGCTTTGCCAATGGCCTGGATGTAGGCGCGCTCAATTCGGCGCCGCAGGCGAAAATTGTCCCGCAAGGCCAGTTGTACGCGCACATGCCCGGAAGGTGGGGGTGGCGTGGCTGCCCGTTGCGTAGCAATCAGGCCGACCCATCGGTCAGCACGGCTTTTCCACCAAGCCGAGGTGAAGGTGTCGGTGACCCGGCCCCCTGGGCCGATCTGCATCCACAACCATTCCATGGCATGCACCACATCCATCACCACCGGGCCTTGCAGCTTGACTGCAAAATCATACCGAGGCCCAAAGGCTTGATGCATCGGATCGCAATTGACCGGGGCACGCGAGGGTGCTGGCGTCCATTCCCCACGCTCACCGCTGTGGTTCATGTCATCCAGCACATTGATGCCACCCACAAAGGCCACTTTGCCGTCCACAGCCAACAT
>DASUEC010000336.1:0-3193 GCA_036275255.1 Limnobacter sp.
AAAGGCCTGAACAAACGTTCGCCTTGGTTGGCACTCATCATGTTGCTTCTCATGTTCTCCCTGGCAGGCATTCCGCCCATGGTTGGTTTTGCAGCCAAGCTGGCTGTTCTTAAGGCTTTGCTCGCCACGGGTCAGGTTTGGTTGACTGTGTACGCTGTGGTATTCAGTCTTGTGGGTGCGTTTTATTACATCCGGGTTGTGAAAAGCATGTACTTTGAGGCGCCAAGTGATGAATCCGACATTGTGATGGGCAACGATGCTCGCGCTTTGCTGGGTTTGAATGGAATTGCCGTCATTGCTTTGGGGTTATTGCCAGCGCCGCTGTTGGCGTATTGCATGCAACTGGTTTCACAGTCGATTGCTGGCTGATGTGCCAGCTGGATTGTTGAAGGAGGGCGGGTTTTGACTCAAACAATAGGGCATTGGCTGCTGTTTGGTTTGGCCTTGCTGTTTGCAAACCTGCCTTTTGTCAGCAATCGGGTGTTCGGTTTGTTTAAAGTGGCTCGCAAGGGTGGCTGGACCCGTGTGCTCGAGGTGATTGCCGGTTACGTTGTTGTGGGCTTGATTGGATTTGCCATTGAGGGCACAGTCGGCCAAGTCACACCGCAGCGTTGGGAGTTTTACGCATTAACAGCATGTCTGTTTTTGGTATTCGCTTTCCCAGGATTTGTTTATCGCTTTTTGTGGCGATCTGCCAAAAGTCAATAACATGTCGAGTGCGCACGCACCTGTATTGAGTTGGCAGGGGGCGCTTTTTTAAGTTGTCAAAAGTTCCCGCAACACATAGGGCAATATGCCTTTGTGCCTGTAGTACTCCACTTCGATGGGTGTGTCGATCCGGCTAAGCACCTTCACATCCAACACGTCGCCATTGCTTCGTGTCACTCGCAGCACCAGCTCAGCCTGCGCAGGGGTGTCTTCGGTCAAATCGATCACGTCGTAAGTTTCACTGCCATCCAGTTTCAGGCTTTGAATTGAATCGTTGCCTAAAAACTGCAAGGGAAGTACGCCCATGCCCACCAGGTTGCTGCGGTGGATTCGTTCATAACTCCGTGCAACCACCACTTTCACACCCAGCAATTGGGTGCCTTTGGCGGCCCAGTCACGCGACGAGCCTGTGCCATATTCCTCGCCTGCCAGCACAATGGTGGGGGTGCCTTGTGCCATGTACTCCATGGCAGCCTCGTACACGGTGGTTTGTTTCCCGTCTTTTAGCGTAAAACCACCCTCGATGCGATTGCCGTTTGCGTCGGGCGGAATCATCAGGTTTTTCACACGCACATTGGCGAAGGTGCCCCGAATCATGACGTCGTGATTGCCACGCCGGGAGCCATAGCTGTTGAAGTCCTTTTGCGCCACACCCCGTTGCTGCAGGTATTTGCCGGCAGGTGTCGCAGGTTTGAACGAGCCAGCCGGGGAGATGTGGTCGGTGGTGACTGAATCACCCAGAATCAGCAAGGGCTTGGCACCCCGAATCGCCTGCACGGCAGAGGGTTGCATCGCAAATTCATCAAAGAAAGGGGGCTTGGCAATGTAGGTGGATTGGGGCCAGGTGTACACCTGGCCCTCTGGTGCAGGCACATTGTTCCAAAGGTCGTGATCTTGGGTGAAATTGCTGTACAGGCGAACGAACGTCGCGGCATCCATCGCCGTGGGCAGCAACGCATTCACTTCGGCATTGCTGGGCCAAATGTCGCGCAGGTAAACCGGTTGACCATCGTTGCCTGTGCCCAAGGGTTCGGACGTCATGTCCATGTTGGCTTTTCCACTGAGTGCAAACGCAATCACCAGTGGGGGCGACGCCAAAAAGTTGGCTTTCAGATTGGGGTGAATGCGCGCTTCAAAATTTCGGTTGCCCGACAACACGGCACACCCGATCAAGTCGTTCTTCAAAATGGTGTCGTTGATTTCAGGCAACAAATCTCCTGCATTGCCAATGCAGGTTGTGCAACCGTAGGCCGCCACGTTGAATCCGAGTTGATCGAGGTAGGGCTGCAGTCCTGTTTTTGCCAGGTAGTCACTGACCACACGCGAACCGGGGCCCAGCGATGTTTTGATGTGTGGTTTGACTTTCAAGCCTTTTTCAACGGCTTTTTTGGCCAGTAAACCAGCCGCCAGCATGACGCCCGGATTGGAGGTGTTGGTGCAGCTTGTGATGGCCGCCAGCAGCACATCGCCGTGCCCAATTTCCAGTGTGTTCAGCCCGGTGGGGTAGCGGGTGCTCAGGGTGGCTGCGTCTTTCCCGAATCCGTTGGCTGTCATGGGTTCAGAAAACAGGGTGTTGAATTGCTGTTTCATGTTCTTCAGCAGCACGCGGTCCTGTGGACGTTTTGGGCCCGCCAGCGAGGGCTCTACCGTGTTCAGGTCCAGTGTCACCACTTCGGAATAATCGATTGCAGCGGGCGCCGGCATGCCCAGCAGGCCTTGTGCTGCAAAGTAGGCTTCAAAGCGGTCAGCTTCTGCGGCGTTCTTGCCCGTTTGTCGCATGAACTCCACGGTTTTCGAATCGGGCGGGAAAAAGCCCATGGTGGCCCCATATTCGGGAGCCATGTTGGCCAGTGTGGCCCTGTCGGTGACCGACAAACTGGCCGCTCCTGGCCCATAAAACTCCACGAACTTTCCTACCACTTTTTTCTTGCGCAACAGCTCGGTGATGGTCAGCACCAGGTCGGTGGCGGTGATGCCCTCGCGCAGTGCATTGGTCAGTTCCACACCCACCACATCGGGTGTCAAAAAGTACACTGGCTGGCCCAGCATGCCTGCCTCGGCTTCAATGCCACCGACACCCCAGCCCACCACACCCACGCCATTGATCATGGTGGTGTGGCTGTCGGTGCCCACCAATGTGTCTGGGTAGTAGACGGTGTCGTCGGTTTCCTGCCCGGCTTTTGCAGCACTGCGAATACCGCGGAACAAGTATTCCAGGTTCACCTGGTGAACAATGCCAATGCCTGGTGGCACCACTTTGAAAGTGTCAAATGCCTGCATGCCCCATTTCATGAACTGGTAGCGTTCGCTGTTGCGCTCAAATTCAATTTCCATGTTTTTGCGCAAGGCATCGGCCGTGCCGTAATGGTCAATCATCACGGAGTGGTCCACCACCAAATCCACAGGTACAAGGGGCTCGATTTTTTTGGGGTTTTGGCCCATGTCGTTTGCTACGTTCCGCATGGCAGCCAGGTCGGCCAGCAAA
>DASUEC010000337.1:0-3643 GCA_036275255.1 Limnobacter sp.
CTCGTCTTGATCACGCAGTCGGGCCGCCAATGCATGCGCATAGGCGATCATACGCCGCACCAATGTCTTTCTTTGCTCAACATCGGGGTACAAAGCGGACAGCTCACGCGCAAAACTCCGGGAGTGCACGATCAAATCGCCCCAATGTTTGCGGGCTTCCCACCAGCGGTCGTAACAGGCATTGTTCCTAAAGCCCAAAAAAACCGACAGCGCCAGGCCAAGAATTGAAAAGGTGCCCAGGCCAGCGTTGAGGAATCGGATCTCTTCTGCCTGCGCAAACGCCACCACCGCCGTGGACAAGGCAGCAATCAAGAGCACTTTCCATGCGATGCGCCGCACCACCGAGCCGCGCACAATGTAAACCAGTTGATACGCGCGTGGACGGGGACGAACAATCATGGATTGATGGCTCCAAATGAAAGGTTTGGATCAATTATGGCGCAGTTTGTGGCCAGCGCTTGAATCCGACTGAGCACCTTGTCAGTAAAAACATGTATATCCACAATAAACATCCGAGACACATGCCGCTTTCACGCCTGCCCAGCAAGCGCGGTGCCCGCTTGGCCGCGCTCATCTTGTTTGTGTGCCTGGCCGCGGGCATTGGGTTGTTTGCAAACAAGGTCGACCTGACCGCAGCGCCCGGGCATTGGCCTGGCAACAAAGACGCGCCCCTGCGCAGCACCGATCAGTCCATCAACGCGGTGGACGCCGGTTTTGCCCGCAGCATGATCCAGCATCACGCCCAAGCCATACAAATGTCGATGATGATGCGCAACGCGTCATCGCCAGAAATGCAGGCGCTTGCCCAGTCGATTGTCTTGAAGCAGACCCGAGAGATTGGGGTGATGGAAGGCTGGCTGTCGGCCTGGAACCAGCCAGCGGTGGTGGATGGCCCGCCCATGGCGTGGGTTGAGAATGCAAGCAACGTTCGCCACATTGACGACCAACTCTATCAAGCCCAGTGCAAAGCCGAAGGCGGTGCAATGGCTGGCCTGGCCACGCCAGAGCAACTGATCCAGCTTGAGCATGCCACAGGTGAAGCCAAGGAAAAGCTGTTTTTGCAACTGATGCTGGCGCATCATCAGGCGGCCTTGCCCATGGCCTGGTTTGCCCACCGCAACGGCCAATCCAGCCTTGTGAAGGCCTTGGCCACCACCATGATCCGCGAACAGGGCATGGAAATGGCCTGGATGCAGGTGAAGCTGAATTCTTACACACGATAAAGATCGGAGACCAAAGACCATGAAAATCCGTTCCGGCCAAGCGTTGCCCCTGGTAACACTGCTCATGCCCCTGCTGATTGCTGGCTGCGTGGGTGACTCCTCGCCCGCCACAAACAGCCGGGTCGGTGCCAGTGGAAGAACGGTGGTCAACGGGGCTGAACCCACAGCCACGCCACAAGGGCAATGCGGACCAGGTTCGCGCCCAGAGACCGGCATGCAAGGACGCGTGTCGCAGGCAGATCATGATGCAGGCCTGGCAGCGGCAGGATTTTCATGCAACACAGAGCTGGTTGGCTCTTTTGCGCCAGAGCGTGTGATTGGTACGGTTGGCGGGTTCAAAGTGGAGCGCTATCGAGACAAATCCGGGCGTGACTGCGCCTATGCCGACAGCACCCTGCTCTTCCCGACCAATTTTCTGGACATGGAAATTGGCGTCAATGTGTTTGACATGAGCGACCCAACCCAACCGGTGCGAACAGCACGCCTGGTCACACCGGCCATGCTTTCCCCACATGAATCGCTGGTGGTGAGCCAGGAAGGCGGTGTGATTGCAGCCGTGTTGGGCAACCCGTCCTTTGGGCCTGGGATTGTCGATGTGTATGACATCTCCGCGGATTGCCGCAACCCGGTGCTGAAATCTTCAACCCCCTTGGGTGTGTTTGGCCACGAGAGTGGGCTGTCTCCAGACGGCAAAACCTTTTACTCCGCTTCGCCCGCCACCTCCACCATCGTTGCGCTGGACATCTCCAACCCCAGCCTGCCCCGCCCGTTGTGGTACGGTCAATATGCCTCCCATGGATTGAGCCTCAGCCCTGACGGAAACACAGCCTACATTGCCAGCATTTCAAACCCGGCAGGCATGGTGGTGCTGGACGTGTCTGAGATTCAGTCGCGCAAGCCCAATCCGCAGGTGAAGGAAATCTCAACCCTGAGTTGGGACACCGTGACCATTCCCCAAAACGCCATCCCGTTTACACAAAATGGGCGGCAATATGTGATGGAGGTGGATGAATACTCTGGCGGCGGCGGTGGCCCGATTCCGGTGGGCATCCATGGCGATGTGGTGGGTGCAGCACGGATCATCGACATGAGCAACCCACAGCAACCCAAAGTGATTTCAAACCTGCGATTGGCCGTGCACAACCTGAAAAATCGGGCAGAAATCGCCAACGACCCCGGCGCAAAAAACCCGGCAGGTGGCTATGCAGCGCATTACTGCAACATTCCAACACGCGAGAATCCTACGATTGTGGCCTGCAGCATGATTTTGTCAGGCCTGCGTGTGTTTGACATTCGCGACCCTGCCAACCCGGTGGAAGTGGCCTACTACAACGCCCCGGTGAAAGATCGATTCATAACCCAACCCGCACCGGCGAGCAACTGGGCCATGTCCAGCCCTGCTTTTGTGCCAGAACGCAAAGAGATTTGGTACACCGACGGTTACCAAGGCTTTTACGTGGTGCGTGTGACCAACGGAGCCTGGAAATAACATGACTTTTGAGTACTTGACCCTGAATGTGAGCGATCGCGTGGCCACGGTGACCCTGCACCGGCCCGACAAAGGGAATGCCCTGGCACCCCATGTGCTGGAAGAAGTGACCACCATGTTCACGCAACTCGGGCAGCGAAACGATGTGCATGTGATTGTGTTCACGGGGGGCGAACGGTATTTTTCTGCCGGGTTTGATCTGAATGAAATACGCAAACTGGAAAAAGTAAGCAACGAGGCTTACACCGCGCTTTTTCACAAAGCCTACCGGGCGATCCTGTTTTGTGAACAACCCGTGATCTGTGCAGTGGGTGGCCCAGCCATTGCAGGCGGATTTGATCTAACCATGATGTGCGACATTCGCTACGCATCCACACGCGCAAAATTTGGGCAGCGAGAAGTGGTGTTGTCACTCACCCCGATCATGGACCCACTGTGGCGGATCATCGGCCTGGGCCGCGCCAAAGAGGTTGCGCTGACCGGTCGCATTTACGATGCGATCGAAGCAGAACGGATGGGATATGTGAGCAAGGTCTTCCCGGAAGGAGAGCTGTTGGGAAGCGTGGCCCAGATTGCACGCGACATGGCCCAATTTGATCGGGCCTGTCTCGCAGAAACCAAGCGCCTGTCCAACCAGGTACTCAACCAGGACCTCGACACCGCCATGCGCACACAGGAATGGCTGTTCCGCAGTTACATCGGATCTGAGGACAACCATCAACGAATCGACGCCTTGCAGGCACAACTGGCTGCTGCGCGTGCGGCCAAAGGCTGAGTCAGCTCAGGCCAAGCAGGGGTTTCTTTTTGCAATACACCTTCAATGGATGCGCGTCCGCGTTGTGCAAACTGCGAAGGTGTTGAACCATCTTTGAACTGATCTGGGTGCCTTTGCAAATCAACATCAAGCCATCCTTGTTGTGCAAATCTCGGC
>DASUEC010000338.1:0-6879 GCA_036275255.1 Limnobacter sp.
GTTTCTCGAATTTCTCCCAGTTTTTTAGCTATTTTGTTCAATTCAAGAAATCCAGGATATTGCTATGTCTGATACCGTAAAAGGTAAAGTTAAATTCTTCAACGAATCCAAAGGTTTTGGCTTCATTTCCCGTGACAACGGCCCTGACGTGTTCGTACACTTCAGCGCCATTCAGGGCAACGGCTTCAAAACCCTCGCTGAAGGCCAGGAAGTGACTTTCACTGTGACCCAAGGTCAAAAAGGCCCTCAGGCTGAAAACGTCGTAGCGGTGTAACTGCCCCTTGCGCGTTAAAAAGCCGCCCTCGGGCGGCTTTTTTTATGGCTATTCGCTAGATGTTGACCACTAAATGGTCACGAGGGATCGCCCTTGCTTGCGATACTCAGCCAGTTCGATCTTGGTGGATCCTTTCCAACCTTCAATCTTGAAGGCCACTTTGGCCAATGCCATCAGGCCCAGGGCTGGCACACCAACCACGATCATTTGAGCAGCCGTGCTCACAATACTGATGGGCAAAGTAACAGCACCAAAAGGGATTTGCAGCGGAAATGGCAGACTCGTTTTCGCCTCGGGACCACCAAAACCTATGCCGTTGCCGGCCGCTGGGGAGATGATAAGCAAGGCATCCAAAACCGCCCAAATGGAGCTTGCAAACAGTCGGCCGACACTGAAGCTGACGGTCCTTGAATTGGGCTCTTTAAGCACATACTCTGTAATTCGCCCTGTGAGCCATGCGATGGGACGGGTGAGTTGATAATTCAGAGAAAGAACAACGCCATGGTTAAACGCTCGCAGCGCCTCGGAACACCGGGCGAGCGCCACAGTCCAGGTGCCGTACTGCCGAGAATTTTTCAATATGGAATCGCCAGCCGATCTTAGATAACGGTCCCAGATTGGGCTCTTGGCCTTGTCATCTCGGGCAACATGACCAGCGGGCGCACACTTTTCGTGGGCCTTGGCCCCCATAAAACTAACACCTTTGTCGCACCAGGTGCGCACATCACGATAGTGATCATGTTCATCTTTGGCGATCCTGTTGTGCTCGATCAGATTGGTGAGCGCAATCACGTGGTTCTCCCGCGCCAAACACTCCTTTTTGTCCACGCTTCGGTCAAGAAGATCGGCCGAAGTGAGCGGCTCTGTGGAAGCAAGCCGGTCGAGCGACTTCAAGGACTGATAGGCCCCCAGCACGCGTGCAATCGCTGGCCGGGCCTCTTCAAGACTTTTTCCTTCAATGGCCCGCAACAATTCGGTGAGCAACAGGGGCTCGGTCGACGCAGTTTGTGAGCAGTACTGCTGAGGAATCTTTTTGCACAATGCGATGGCGACCATACGCCGAAAGCCACTGGATTCTCTGGCGCGGCTTAGCAATTTATACAAGTTGTTCAGATAAGTCTGATTGTTGTGATGAATTTGATTCGCCTGGGCTGCATTCAACTTCAGGTTTTTCAAGCAGTGCGCACTGGCGGCAGAAAAAAGCAGGGAAAACATGGCGGCACCAGCGGACAATGCGCTGAAACTTCCCACAATGGTTTTGATGTCGTTTTTGATCATTTCGCCGGCGCCAGCGACCATGGCGCCAGCAATGCGCCCAAGCGTGTTGATGCCAAACACCGACACCAAAGCTGCAATCGGTCCCAAAAAAAGCAGGGCCCGGATTTGGCTGCTCATTGACCGATCGTCCAGCTTGGGCGTGCAAAACAACTTCGAGAACTTGAGCAACATGCCAGTGGGCGCCGCACCCAATTCTGTGACACCATTTGCGTAGTGTGCCTGGCGGCTAAGCTTGACACCAAGACGGTCACGCCAACGCAAGCCGTGTTGCTTCTTGCTGCCCAGCTCCTTGTTGAAGCGAACATTGTCCTGCCGGGCAAAGCGACTGGTCACCGCCGCATTGTTGATCAGATCAAACGGAGCCGGGTCTTCAACAACACCATGCCGGAATTCTTCAGCAATGGACACCATGCTGACCCGCTGTTTGGCCTCATAGGCTGCCCGATGGTAGCGGTCCTCTGCGGTATTGCCCTCCGTCCAAATTTTCAATTTGGCTGAACGGCTCAAACTCACAGCCTGACCTTCATAGAGCTTCTTGTAACCCGCTTTACGAAGCACGTGGTCAGTCATGCCACCCATGTACTCCTGGTCCTTGGCGACATCTTCGTTGGGCCGAGCCTCAACGCGACTTCCCGTGTCCGCGGACGCGGTTATGGTGTAACAGGGCATACTTGATCTTTGGTTTGTTGTTGTTGATAACCCAAGATCGACAGGGCGTTTTTGTTTGAAATTGACATATCCGCACCGTCGCATCAAACGAGCACTATAAATGCATCACTCGAAATGGGTTTTTGTTGCTCCGTTCTGCAGAATCTCTCCAAAAAAACCTACGATTCTTTGTGCAATAACATTTGCCGGGCACATTACAAGCCTAATGATAGATAATTGATGAAATCGAAGCTCAATTACTCTCATTTCGGTAAAAAATGGACCACTTCAAGCAACTGAGCACTTTCGCCCTGGTGGCAGGCAAAGGCAGTCTTTCAGCAGCCGCACGTGAAGAAGGCGTGGCACCCGCTGTCATTAGCCGACGACTCGATGCGCTCGAGGAACGGCTGGGCGTGAAACTCTTGCGCAGGACCACACGCACCCTTAGCCTCACCCATGAAGGCTCGGCGTTCCTCGAAGATTGCCAGCGCATTCTGAATGACCTTGCCAATGCAGAGGCAAGCGTCAGCCTCGGGGGTGTCAAGGCAAGCGGTCATTTGCGCATCACCGCACCCGGCGGATTCGGGCGTGCACATGTTGCCCCCCTGGTGCTGGAATTTGTTCGAGAGCATCCAGAGGTGACTGTTTCGCTGGATCTGTCAGATCGGGTGGTGGATTTGCTGAACGAAAACATGGATTGCGCGGTGCGCATCGGCGTGCTGCAGGACTCCAGTTTGATCGGTGTGAAACTTGCTGACAATCAACGATTGGTGGTCGCAACGCCCCGGTATTTGCAACGGCACGGCACCCCAGCGCATCCGGAGGACCTTCTGAGGCACAACTGCCTGAACTTGGCGACTGCGGGTGCACCCAGCGGCTGGCAGTTCGTTGTGAACGGCCAAACCAGTAGCTTCCGCGTGGGTGGCACAATGGCCTGCAACGACGGCAGCTCGATTCTGGACTGGGTGCTGGATCACGCCGGGCTGGCGTGGAGAAGCCTTTGGGAGGTTCAAGCCCACATCCATGCGGGCCGGCTCGTGACGGTGCTGGACGATTTCATGGCTCCGCCCACCGCAATTTATGCGGTTTTTCCGCAACGCAAGCACCTGCCTCTGCGGGTCAGGCTTTGGGTTGATTTTCTCAAGGAGCGCTACAGCCGGCCAGATTACTGGGGGACTGCCCCCTGAGAGGCGATGAAGGGCCAAAACCTCCCCCTGTTTCGGGTTTTGGACAAGGCAGCGATGGTCCACAATGCATTTGTAGAGTTTTGACCATGGTCGCCCTCACCCGACCTCATCCAGCCAGGCCAACCCAATTGACCGTCAAGAAGCGCCATTACCAATGGATACTCACCGGTGCGCTGTTGTGCGCAGTCGGCTTGAGTTTGCTCGGCATGCGGCTTAAAGACCTTCGAGCCTTGAACCACGGTGCCGAGCTGAGCGCAAAGACCCAGCTGAGGCTGGTCCACGACATTGTGTCAACGGAGCTTGGTGGAATCGTCTCGACATTTGACGCTGCCTCCGAAGAACTGACGCTGCTGTTGGGAAAGGAGCCGTCTGGCGTTCTCGAGAGCCGACTGGCCCTGCTCCAAAGTTCACTGCCCGCCGTGGACATTGCATTGCTCATGGATCGTTCCGGGCATGTGTTGGGCCAAATGGCAATCTCTGAAACACGCAGTGAATCCCAATTGCGATTCAATCCAGACCTCCGCTTTTTTGATCACCCACACCAACTGGCCGTTGCCAGCGACACCTCAGCAGATGGCCAACTGCTGCTCACCCTCCACTACCAACTGAAAAACACTCGGCAGGAGGTAATTGGTGTGTTGCAGGGCAGACTGAAGGCAAAGTACCTGGAACAAACACTGAAAACACTCAGCCTGGGAGAACACTTCACCACGGGTCTTGCGCTTGAAGATGGGACTGTCATTTTTGCCAGTCCGAGACGTGTTGGGCTGCTGGGGAATGAACTGCCAGGCCCCAACGAGTCTCCCGCTGATTTTTTGCATGCAAATTTCGGTGACCACTATTTTGCCCAGACCATGCTAATGCGAGACAAAGCAGACGGGATGCACATCCCTCTGCGCCTGTTTGCGCTGGCCAATGCGAGCCCAGCCCGCGCAGAATGGCGCAATGACACCATCAATCTGTTGCTGGTTTACGCTGCCCTGTGTGCCATTGTGCTGGGATTGCTGCGCCTTGCCCGCGTTTACCAAGCGAATCAGTTGGCAACCAAGGCAGCTGCGCTCGAGGAGCAGCAATTTCATGATGAGCGCTTTCAATTGGCCACCGAGGCTGCCGGCATAGGCGTCTGGGAGTACAACATCCAGGACCATTTCATTCGCTGGGACAAAGCAATGCGGCGAATTTACGGTGCCCAGGAGGATCAGGAACTGATCACCTACAAGGAGTGGATCGGATTCGTGGTGCCAGAGGACGTCAACAAGCTCAGCAGCGCTCTTTTGGAGTCTGGCAAAAGCCAGGAGCGGGTGGACTTTCAGTTCAAGATCCGACGGGCAACAGACGGCCGAATACGCCACATCCAGTCCAGGGCAAGCACCCATTACAACGCAGAGGGGGCGGCCATTCGCATGATCGGTGTGAACGTGGACGTGACTGTTCAGAAACAGTTTGAAGATGCCCTTCGCGAAGCCGAGGATAGGTTCAGATCATCGTTTGAGTGGGCGGCGATTGGCATGGCCATGTTTGACCTCCATGGCAAATTCATCCAGGTGAACAAGGCTTTGCAATGCATCCTTGGCTACTCTGAAGCAGAGTTGCTGTCCATGACCTTTGAAGGTGTAACACACCCGCAGGACATGCAGCAGCACATCCACCTGGTTCATGATGTGCTCAAAGGCAAGCGCCACAATTATCAGTTGGAAAAGCGCTACATCCACAAGGACGGCCACGTGGTGTGGGTGCATGTGTCTGTTTCGGCCGTCCGAAACGAGAAAGCCCGTGTCATGTATTTCATCGCACAGGTGCAGGACATCAGCGAACGCAAACGCAATGAAGCCACATTGATTGAGCGCGAGCATTTCTTGCGCACGCTGTCAGAGTGCCTGCCAGGGTTGGTGTCTTACTGGAGCACAGACCTGCGGTGCCATTTTGCCAACCGCAACCATGAGAAGTGGACTGGAGTGCCTGCCGAAAAAATGCGCGGCATACACATGCGCAAGGTGCTTGGGGAAACACTTTTCGCCAGCGAGCACAAACATGTGATTGGCGTCTTGAATGGAGACAAACAACGCTTTGAACGCCGCAAACCACTGCCCACCGGTGGACATGCCGACATGCTTGTACACCTGATACCGGATGTTCTTTATGGCAAGGTGGAAGGATTCTTCTCGATTTCCACCAACATCACCGACTTCAAGGCGCAACAGCGCGAGCTCGAGCGCATGAATCTTGAACTGACCGAACGCACTTCGCAGGCAGAGGCAGCCAACAAGGCCAAGGGCGCCTTTTTGGCGAACATGAGCCACGAAATACGCACTCCGATGAATGCCATCATGGGATTGCTTCAGCTGATGGAGGACACGGCGCTTCAACCGGAGCAGCGCGATTACCTCGGCAAAATCGGTTCTGCAGCCGATGTGCTATTGAACGTGCTGAACGACATTCTGGATATTTCCCGCGTGGAAGCCAACAAGCTTGAACTGTCCATGGGAAGGTTTTTGCTGGATCAGTTGCTCGGAAAAACGACAGACCTGTTTGCCTACCGTGCCGAAGAAAAAGGCGTTCAGTTGTACTGCACCAAAGACCCGGGTTGCCCCGTAAGCTTTGAGGGCGACCGTTTGAGGCTTGCACAGATACTAAATAATCTGCTGTCCAATGCATTGAAGTTCACGGAGAAGGGCCACATTCACCTTCAAGTGAAGGTCATCGACGGTGGAACGCAATTGCAATTCAGTGTAAAAGACACCGGGATCGGCATGACCAATGCGCAGTGCGAGCAACTTTTCAAACCTTTCAGCCAAGTGGATGAAAGCTCGTCCAGGCGTTTTGGCGGTGCGGGTCTTGGACTTTCCATTTGCAAAAGCCTGGTGGAATTGATGGGGGGTAGAATCTGGGTGGAAAGCGCTGCCGGGCAAGGTTCCACCTTCCACTTCACAGTGCGTTGCATAGCGCCCGAGTTCACCTTGCGCTCTGCGGACGTACAGACGCTCAAACTGAATGCCCCATCACAAGACACGGCACAGGCTGACAAAGTCGACAACACTCAAAACCTGTTGAAGGGTCAGCGTGTGCTCGTGGTGGACGATCACAAGTTGAACCGAACCGTTGCCTCCGAGATGCTGAAAAGGTGGGGGGCAGAGGTGCAATTGGCTGAAAATGGACGTGAAGCGGTGAAGGCTTGTGCATCCGGCCAGTTTGACCTTGTACTGATGGATCTCCAAATGCCGGAGATGGATGGTTTTGAGGCAACGACCGCAATTCTTGAGGAATTGGGTGCATCTGCCCCGCCGATTGTCGCAGTGACCGCATCGGCCACTGAGCAGGACCGATTGCAGATTCTTGAGGCTGGCATGTGTGAGCATCTTGTAAAACCGTTCAAGAAAGAGAGCCTGCTTCGGATCATTCTGGATCTGCAACAAACCGAATCCAAACGCATGGGTGCAAGTTCTGCACACGCAAGCGACTCCTGATCTGCAATACACACAAAACAGCCCCCCC
>DASUEC010000339.1:0-2816 GCA_036275255.1 Limnobacter sp.
GTGTGGTGATTAAAGGTGACCTAATTATAAAAGGGTAATACCCACCAAACGATCACTCTAAGCTGTTGCCCCGTGATTGGTGGAACAAAGTAGGTTGGAGGGACCACTACAGCCCAATCATTTAAGGAAGATTGCCATGCCCATTCACTTCAACCTCCAACTTGCACAGGCCCATGAATTTGCCCAAACCTATGGCAAAGACATGGCCGACCCCACCCGACTCCCGGCTGGCATGCTGGCACACCCAACCCGCAACCCGACCATGTCCGAACCGTTTGTCAAAAGAAACCCTGCGATGAACGAGGTGCCCTTGTTCTATGGGAAGTTTGAAACCGAGATTGCCAGTCTCGCTGCAGTGCAGAACATGTCGGAACAACAAAAGGAGGCGTATGCCATTCGTCTCATCGCGAAAAGGTTCATCAACTACGGCACGGGTCAATCCTATTTCCTGTCTGGTGATGTGAAAAAGGCCAACCCAGGTTTGCACCAGCAGACCATGGACACACGCGTGTTGCGCACCCAAACCGCGGTTCAGACAATTGATCAATACGGCGACGGCTATCTGCGCGAAGCATATGATGCGGTCCGCGAACAGGCCCAGCAGATTGCACTGCAAGACCCGACACGGATTCAGGATGGTCATTTGAACGTGTACATCACCCGCCCAGGTCGCATGGAGTACATGGCCGACTGCACGGTCAACTTTCTCAGCCTGGCCTCCCAAGAAAAAGTACGCGCCGCATTTGAACGCTTTGAACAGGAACGCGCGCTTGGCAATGATGAACCGGCTTTGCGTTTCAGTACAGTGCTGCCCAGCACAGTGCTCAGCAGAACAGCCCGCTCGAATGCCAGCCCAGTGGGGCGTTTGGTGCAGCAGGGTTATTACGATGTGAGCCATTTTCAGAAAAACGACCTGGTGGTCATTGCCGATGACCACACCCAAGCGGGCTCCACTTTGGTATCGCTGGGCTCTGCCCTAATGGAACAGGGGGCAAATGTTCTCGCCTGCGTGACCCCCACGCTTCACCCCCATGCGAGGCATCTCAAAATGCAAGACCACACCCGCGCCGCTTTGGAGGCGGCCCTTGGCAACTGGGATAAGGACCAGATCATCCTGCAGGCACTCAAGCACATGGGCATGACCCTGGATACCATGACAGACCCGGAGGCACTCATTTTGCTGGCTTATGCGACCAACCCCGAGAATGTTGCCGAAAAGGATAGATTCGACAACATTGAGCGCTCACTGCGCATGGACCAGGGACAGATTTTGGAGGTGTCCGAAGGCGAATCGGATTCACTCAAACCTGTCTTGGAGAAGGTATATACGCCGCAAGAGGTGCTGGCCGACATCGAAAGGCAAATGAAGGAAAGTCGATATGTGGTTGCCCCTTTGCACACCACAGACATTCACGTGCTGGATTGGGATGATTTTTTGCGGCGAGAAAAAACTCTGAATTACAAGTTGCTGCACAACGCGGTGGCGCAATTGGCCAATCACCCGGCAAAAGATTCGCTGCAGGCAACACGCTTGCCAGCGTTCCAGCAAATGCGCTTGCTCAAACCAGAAGCGGTAAACTATTTTCGCGCGCTTGCATCGGCCATGAAACCTGGCAACATGCCGGAATTTCAGGCAGGACTGCCTGAGGTCTGTCGCTCCATCGAGGATTTTGAACACTTTGCGCTGGGTAACCCAAGGTTCACTAAGCAACAGATGATCACTGAGCTGATCGAAAACTCTGCTCAACTGAACAATGATGTTCGCCAAGCTCTGGTGGATGCAAAAGACAAACAGCTGTTAATTCGCGCATTGTCTGCGGAATTCAATTGGTCCTACAAGGCGCTGGCCCAGCAGCATGACCGTGCGCGTTCGGCCTTTGGCAGTTTGCCCACTGGCTCTGGGGACCAGCAGGCAGAGTTCCCTCTGCCTTACCCAGAAGTGAGGCTAGAGCTCACCCCTGGTGCGATGGATCTGCTCACAAGGCTGCGCAAACCGGAGAACCGCGTGCTGTTGATCAGCAACCGATCCGATCGGGATCTGAACCTTGAAGTGGATCAGCTTGGGCTTCGGCATTTCTTTGACGGCATTCTTGGGGACGAGCAAATCACAAACCTTGGCCAAGGCCCCAACGGGCAAGCTCAAGCCAAGATCGAAAGCAGGCTGCCGAAAAAACCCGCCAACGCCAAGCTTGTCGAGCTGATGGAAACATTGAACACCCGGAATGTGAAAAAGATCACCCTGTGGGGCGACCGCAAAAGCGACCTCACTCAAGGCAGATCGCTGCCCCCACCGTATGATCGAATTCAAAAACATGGTTTACTGGTCAACCCCAGCATTGAACTAGACGATCAGACGCGCGTTGGGTTGACAAGCGCCCAGCAGCTTAGCAGGCTGGACCAACCCCTGAACCCGGCGTAAGCCAGATCATGCGGCCCAGTTGGGGTTTCGTTTTTGCATAAAAGCCATCATGCCCTCGGCCGCCTCCGCACTGCTGCGCACCGCGGCAAGGCGAGCGGCCACATCGGCATGGGTGGCGTCGCTGGCGATGTCCATCCGGCTCACGTCCCTCACCAGCTTTTTGCATTCCGCCATGGCTTGCGGGGCGCAGGTGGCCAGTTCCGCCAAAA
This sequence comes from Limnobacter sp., assembly GCA_036275255.1. Lineage (GTDB taxonomy): Bacteria > Pseudomonadota > Gammaproteobacteria > Burkholderiales > Burkholderiaceae_B > Limnobacter. The sequence goes on from DASUEC010000339.1 coordinate 2,629, forward strand.
TACTGTCCAGGCGAGCGTCCAGTGTGTCAGGGGTGGTGAGTTCGTGGACCATGCCCAACTGGTGGGCCTTCTCCGCAGTGAAGGATTCACCGGTGATGAAGTAGCGGCGTGCCGCTTGCGCCCCCATGGCCTGCACCACAAAGGGACTGATGGTGGCGGGGATCAAGCCGCGTTTCACCTCGGGCAGG
>DASUEC010000340.1:0-5330 GCA_036275255.1 Limnobacter sp.
CTGGGCATGCGAAAGGCCGTCCTGCACGGCAGCCAGAGTGGCCTGAAAAGCCATCTCATCAAAGTCGGCTTGAGCCAGTTGGCCTTTGGTGGCTCTAAAAGGTGGCCCGGTGCGTGGCAGCCCGTCGGCCTTGAGAAAAAACCTGCACAGCGATTCAAACAAACCCAACGCAGATTCCATGCCCTCACACGACGCAGAGCACAGGCCTTCGAGCGTGGCCGCGGCGGCTTGCTGGGCCGGGGTGCCCAAGGCCAAGTCACGGGCCAGTTGCAAGCACAAGGCTTTCCATGGGCTGAGTTGCAGATGCGCCTGCGGCCATTGCTGGTGGGGCAAAAGATCAAACACCTCGGCCAGGCCAGGCGCCCGCGGGTTGTTGTGCACCAGCATGCAGGCCACCCGGTTGCCCAGCGCCTCCTTGAGAACCTTATGCTGGCCTTCGCGCCCGAGGTGATTGGCCAGGGTGTTCAAAGCGGCCAGGCATTGCGGTTCAGTTTGCGCTTGCGCCAGGGCTTGCCGGGTAAGCGCTGCAATGGCCTGGTCCATCCAGAAGTCAGTTTGCTCGGTGGGCTCACTCTGGCGTGAAAAACCACTGGACAGCGGTGCCAGCTGACACAGAGAGGTGAACCACCCGTGGAACGTGTTGATGGTGACGCCGCGCGGGCTGGTCAGCACCTCGCCAGCCAGCGCCCGCGCACGGGCCATGGTGGCCTCATCCACGGGGGCGCCCCGCTCTGCAAGCCATTGCGCAAGCTGCGAGGGATCGGCCAATGCGCATTCGCGCAGCAATTCATGCAAGCGGCTTTGCATTTCTTCGGCCGCCTTGCGGGTGAATGTGATGGCCAGAATGTGCTCGGGTTTGGCACCCGCCAAGAGCAACCTGAACAGGCGCGCCGTGAGTAGCCAGGTTTTGCCGCTGCCTGCACAGGCCTCCACCACAATGCTGCGCGCCGGGTCACAGGCCAGCGCAGTCCACGCCAATCGGTCACTCGGTTCACCGGGTTTCAACGCGGGATTCATGCTTGTTCCTCCTCGCTGTCGGGCTCGGGCCGGTCCACCGCGCCAGGCCGGCAAATGCCAAGCACATCGCAATGCGTGCATGCATCCCCCGGCCTCGCCTGCCAGGGCACCGTGCCGGAAAAAAACTGCGCCAGATCCAGTTGCAACTGGGTCATCAACACATCACCCCAGCTGGCAAACCCCTGAGTGGCAAGTTCTGGGGGCAGGGGTGCAAAATCTACCCACTCAACCTCGTCTTTGTGTATGCCCAAAAAACTGAGCTGGGCGTCGGGTTCGTTCAACATGGCCTGATAGGCAGGCAGCTGCGGAGCACTGAGTGGCTCATCGGCCAACTTGCGCAACAACCTCGGGTGCTTGAACTTGATGTCGCTGATGCACAGGGCCTGCCCGCGACGATCCAGGCGGTCTACACGCCCATGCAGGGTGATGCGACGCGCCAAGGTCGGCAACTCCAGTTGCCCCGGCACCTTCACCTCGGCGTCCTCAAATTGCCAGCCGTCCATGGCACGTGCCATGAGTCGGCCTGCAATACGCGGGATGAGCCGCTCAAAGGGCGCAACAAAGGGATGAAGCACAGCCTGCTCCTCCAGTGGCAATGCGCGCCAAACAAGCTCGCTTTGCTGCAAGAGAGAAGCCTGCCAGGCCGACAAGTCCGCGGTTTTTATCTGCTTCATGTGGCGAGCGGTGTTTTCCAACACCCGGTGCACATAAATGCCCCGGAGCCGTTCAAACGAGGGCATACCCGATTCGATTTGTGCTGGCCAAGGCATGGCATGCCTTAGCCCAAACCGCAGTGGGCAAGCCACCCAATCTTCCAGGGCAGTCACACGCAGGGCGGCAGGTGTGGAATGCCCACCCGCCAGTGCCTGCAGGGCCAGCGGTGCCGTGTCAATGGGCTCAACAGGTAATGGGCAGGCTGGCATGGGCACACGCCAGTTCAACCCGGCCTGGGCCAGGAGCAGCTCAAGCCACTGCAATTCGGGCAAGAGGGATTCGGCTTTGCCATTGGCATTTGCAGCGTGTAACAGTGTCACTTTTGGGGTGCCCATCAACAGCGCATGCAAGGCCGACAGCTTTTGTACGCGCTGAACATTGGGGCCCGCAAACCCAAGCTCGCGGGCCACGCTGGGGGGCAACAGCCCTGGCGGGCTTTCCTTGAGGTGGGTTTGCGCGCAACCAAGCACCACAGCGCGGCCAAAGCTGCGCAAACGGGTAGAGAGCAACGGCACCATCCGCACCGGGCTTTGAACATCCTCGGGCCGGAAGCGCTCCTGTTCAGCCCAATAACGCCAGGCCGACAAAAAACCCCCAGCGTCCAGGCGAACTTGCGCAGGCACCTGCGCCATCTCGGCCAGGCCCATGAGAACAATGCGCCCGGCTTCGTCGCTTTCAAGCGCCTGCCCCAATCCCCGGTGTGCCAGCATTTCAAGCACGGCCTTGGCCCATTGGCTCAAGGTGTGTTCGCCGGCTTTGGCCCAGGGCTGCGCACCCACCAGGGGCTCGCCGGTAAAAGGGTGGAGAATGTGGAGCACTTGCCCGGTGTCTGCGTGTTCTTTCAAAAGGGCATCCAGCCAACCCGCCACGCTGGCGGTGGACAAACGCCAACCCGTTCGATCGTCCACGCGCACACCTTGCGCAGCCAACACAGGAATCAACCTGCGCGCAGCCACACGGTCCAGCACCGCCACGGCGATGTCTTCATCGGGGTCTTCCTGCAACCACTGCATGATCTGCCAAGCGGCCTGTTGGGCTTGTGTGGTTTCATCGGGCGCCACGCACAAGCATGCCTTGACCCTGCCCTCTTGAACCGACTCAAGCACGTCATGCCATGGCCGGGGGCCTTCGGCGGTGGGCAAAACCACCCGATGCACTGGCAGGTCTGGGTAGGTAACCTTCAACCAAAAGGCTGGCAGCGCCTCTGCGTCATCGAACCAAACAATGCAATCCAGTGCATGCGCCGGGTGGCTGGCCTTGGGCAACAGATCCAGCAACTCCTGCTCAAATGCGTGGGCAATGTGCGTTACCACGGCAGCTTCTTCGGCTGAAAAAGGGTTGGACGCCAGGTAATCCTGCCAAGCCAGGGGCTGGCTGGATTTCAACAACACCAAGCGCATGGCCAGCTCCAAATACTCCTGGGCCAGAGCCCACAGAGGCTCTCCACCCAAGGCCCCGGCCAATGCGGGCTGCTGCGCCAGCAAGCCGACCAATTCGGTGTGCAAATGAAGCCAGGGCAACACGGCGCGAGGTTGGCTCAATCGATCAGCCGTTTGTACCTTGGGAGAGATGCATGGCCCACCGCCCTGCCGGCCAGAGTATGTGCGCTTGAATTCGATGGCCGCTTCAATGCGGGGCATCAGCCACAAAACCCTTTGCGGGTCGATGCCTTGGGTGTCAACCCATGCCAGTGCATCTTCCATGGGTGTACGGATGCGCCTGTCAGCCCGGTTGTCAGATGGATTGGGCATGTGCCTTGAATTTGAGGGAAATGTCCACAGTTATGTTGTATGGTAACGTGGCTGGTTTGTATTTGGCTTCAATTTCGCTGTAACATCCAGAGTAGCATTTTCTTAAGGATTCTTTTCAATGAGCAGTGACCTCATCAAACATGTCAGCGACGCTTCTTTTGAAAGCGATGTTCTGAAGACCGATGGCCCTGTGCTGGTCGATTACTGGGCAGAGTGGTGTGGCCCCTGCAAGATGATCGCCCCCATCCTGGACGAAATGTCTGCAGAATACAAAGGCAAGGTTCAAATTGCCAAAATGAATGTGGACGAAAACTCCGAGACCCCAGCCAAGTACGGCATCCGTGGAATTCCCACACTGATGTTGTTTAAAAACGGCGCTGTGGTGGCCACCAAGGTGGGCGCACTGTCCAAATCGCAACTGGCTGCTTTCCTAGAGAGCCATCTGTAATATACTAGTCGCATCGAGCCCGGCACTCGCCGGGCTTTCAACATCCAAATCCGCAGTTTTTCCCCACATTCCCGAAATTCACCATTGGCGTTCGCCAGGCTAAAAATCACAGAACCATGTATTTATCCGAACTGAAAACCCTACACGTCTCTGCCCTGCTCGAAATGGCCTCTGGCCTGGAGATTGAAAACGCGAACCGTTTGCGCAAACAAGAGCTGATGTTTGCCATCCTGAAAAAACGGGCAAAAAACGGCGAGCAAATCTTTGGCGATGGCGTGCTGGAGGTGTTGCCAGACGGATTCGGATTTTTGCGCTCCCCAGAAACCAGCTACCTGGCCAGCCCGGACGACATATACATTTCGCCAAGCCAGATTCGCCGCTTCAACCTGCACACCGGCGACAGCATTGAAGGTGAAGTGCGCACCCCCAAAGACGGCGAACGTTACTTTGCGCTGGTGAAAGTCGACAAAGTCAACGGCGAGGCCCCCGAGGCCAGCAAGCACAAGATTCTGTTTGAGAACCTGACCCCGCTGCACCCCAACCAGCCACTGAAGCTGGAGCGTGAGATGCGCGGCGAAGAAAACAACACGGGCCGCATCATCGACATGGTGGCCCCGATTGGCAAAGGCCAGCGCGGCTTGCTGGTGGCCCCGCCCAAGTCTGGCAAAACCGTGATGCTTCAACATGTGGCCCACGCCATCACAGACAATCACCCAGACATCACCCTGATTGTTCTGCTGATTGACGAACGCCCCGAGGAAGTGACCGAAATGCAGCGCAGCGTGCGCGGTGAGGTGATTGCCTCCACCTTTGACGAACCCGCCACACGTCACGTTCAAGTGGCCGAAATGGTGATTGAAAAAGCCAAGCGCCTGGTGGAACACAAACGCGACGTGGTGATTCTGCTCGATTCCATCACCCGTCTGGCCCGTGCCTACAACACCGTGGTGCCTTCCTCTGGCAAGGTGCTGACGGGTGGTGTGGACGCCAATGCCCTGCATCGCCCCAAGCGCTTTTTTGGTGCAGCCCGCAACATTGAAGAAGGCGGCTCACTCACCATCATTGCCACGGCACTGGTTGACACCGGCAGCCGCATGGACGAGGTGATCTACGAAGAATTCAAAGGCACCGGCAACATGGAGATTCACCTTGAGCGCCGCATGGCCGAAAAGCGTGTTTACCCGGCCATCAACATCAACCGCTCTTCAACCCGCCGCGAAGAGCTGCTCATCAAGCCCGATTTGTTGCAAAAGATTTGGGTGTTGCGCCGCTTGCTGCATGACATGGACGAAATTGCAGCGATGGAATTTCTCATGGACAAGATTCGTCAAACCAAAAACAACGGCGAGTTTTTTGAGATGATGAAGAAGTAAAGGGAAGGGGCTGTGCATTCATCGGGC
>DASUEC010000341.1:0-7625 GCA_036275255.1 Limnobacter sp.
CTTGCAGCTGCTTGGGGTCTTCAACCAGTCGCAGATTGCCCAGCATTTGCTGGTCGCCGAATTGCTGCTCCAGAACCCGGATCGTGTTGGGGTGAGCACGCAATGTGACGGCCTTGGCGTTCAGTTGCATGCTCTCCATCAAACTTTGCAGAATCAGACCCGCCTGTTGGCTTTGCACCTCCACGGTGTCGGCAACAATTTTTTTGCTCACCAACACAGCCAGTTCGAGCAGCTTTTCGGCGAGCTGTGATTTGAATTTCTCGAATTCAGCTTCCATGGTTTGGGCTGCTTGCACCAGCACCACTCGTTCGTTGTGTGCGGCATTCCAACCTGCCTCATACCCGTTTTGTTGTCCCTGTTCCTGGTCCCTTGCAAGCGCTTCGCGTTCAAGCTGTGAAATCTGCATTTCCCTTTTTTGCAAGGCGCGTTCCCACGCACGCAGGCGCGCCTCTTCCTCGGTCAAGGGCTTGGCGGCTGGCGCCGTCGCGGTGCCATGGGCTTGTGCCAGTTCAGAAAAAATGCGCTCGACTGGCGTGCTGTAGCGGGCACCAATCAGGTCAACACTCCAGCTGGGCAACTCGGCGGCCTCCGCGCCGCGAATAATGCGGTTAGACGAAGGCATCTTCACCGCCTCCGCCCAGCACCAGTTGGCCTTCATCGGCCAGTTTTCTGGCCACTTTCAGGATGTCTTTCTGTGCGGCTTCCACTTCAGACAGACGGACCGGCCCTCTGCTTTCCAAGTCTTCCCGCAAACCTTCTGCGGCGCGTGTCGACATGTTCTTGAAGATTTTTTCCCGGATGGCCTCATCCGCACCCTTGAGTGCGATCACAAGCACATCGCTCTGGACGTCACGAAGCAGGGTCTGAATACCTCGGTCGTCCACATCCAGCAGGTTGTCGAAAGTGAACATTTCGTCCTGGATGCGCTGGGACAATTCATTGTCATATTCGCGGATCGTGTCCAGCACCACCTTCTCGGATGTGGTGCCAACAAAGTTCAGGATTTCGGCAGCAGTGCGAACACCGCCCAGCGTTGTTTTCTTCAGCTTTTCCCCACCCGCCAACACCTTGGAGAGCACATCGTTCAGTTCCAACAGGGCGTTGGGCTGAATACCATCCAAGGTTGAAATTCTCAATATGACATCGCTGCGTAAACGCTCCATGAACAGGTTGAGAATGGCAGCGGCAAAGTCTCGTTCGAGGTGAACAAGAATGGTGGCAATGATCTGAGGATGCTCGTTTTTAATCAGTTCTGCCACGGTGGCAGGGTCCATCCACTTCAGGCCCTCAATGCCCGAGGTGTCGCTGCCTTGCAAAATGCGATCCAGCAGGAATCCAGCCTTGTCTTCGCCCAAGGCTTTGGTGAGCACGCTGCGAATGTAGGCGTCCGAATCCAGTCCCAGCGCACTCTGGCTTTGGGCGAGGTCCACCACCTCGCTGGCAATTTCTTCAATCCGGTCAACCGGCACATCCTTGGTCTTTGACATTTGTTGGCCAAGTCGTTGGACTTCCTTGGGGCCAAGGTATTTGAAGACCTCTGCAGCCTCCTCTTCACCCAGGCTCAGCATCAGGATGGCGCCTTTTTGTAGACCAAGTTCACTTTCTGCCATGGTGTTCTTTCCTTGTATGCTGAATGTGCCTGCTTAGACGTTGTTGGGTTCGCCGTTGACCCAGTTTTTTACAATGCTCGCCACAATTTGCGGATGCTCTTTGGCCAACTGTCGGAGACGCTCAAGCTTTTCCTGCTTGTTTGCACCTGGCAAGGTGCCTTCGCGTTGCAATTGCTCCAGAAGCTCTGCGTCGTTGTCACCCACCGAAGCGGACAGCAACGGTGTTCTTTGACCTGGCAGCAATTCTGGGCCTTCCGTGTAAGGCTCAATGACGGGTGGTTTCATGAGAGGCCGGAAGACGCCGAAAACGAGAATCGCTGCAATCAGAGCAATTCCCAAGGGCATGCCAAGTGACTTGGCCAGATCAATCGCATCCTGTTGTGCCCACAGAGGCACTTCTTCCTCCACGGCTTTGGTGAACGCCTGGTTAACCACATTGACTGCATCGCCTCGCTGTTCATCAAAGCCAATGGCTTGTTTAACGAGGCTGTCAATCTGTGCAATTTCCTCTGGTGTCAATGGCACTTCACGCACTGCACCTTTGTTGTCGGTGATTGTTTTGTTGTTGACAACCACCGCGGCCGACAGCCTTTGCAGTTTGCCCACTTGCTCTTTGCGATACTGAACCGATTTGTCGACTTCATAGTTGATGGTGGAGTCTTTGCGCAAGCTGCTTGTGTTGGACGCCTGGCCAGCAGGACCTTGGGCCGGATTGGCCAGGGCCTGCTGAGGATTTTGGCCAATGGGTGCCGTGGCCTCGCCCGGCGGCGTGTTGGCCATCACACCCGGCACACCGCTTGGGTTGGTGTTGCTGCCGTCGCTGGATTCGCTGGTCTGTTGACTGCGGATTGTGGCTTGTGTTGCATCGCTGTTGGGTTTGTAAATCTCGTCTGTGCGTTCAGCCGTGGAGTAATCCATGTTGGCAGTCACCGTGGCGCGCACATTTTCAGCTCCAAACACGGGCGTCAATATGTTGATGATTCGATTGGCCAGGTTGGATTCCACCTGCATGGTGTAAGCCAGTTGTGTTGGATTCAAGCCGCTTTCCAGCTCTGTTTTACCGGTGAGCAAACGGCCGGTCTGGTCAACAATGCTGACATCTTCCGGATTCATGCTCGGCAGGCTGGAAGCCACCAAGTGCACGATGCCATTGATTTGCGATTCTGACAGGGTTCGGCTGCCATGCAGATTCAGCACGATCGAGGCACTGGGTGTTTGCTTTTCACGAATGAATATGGAGGGTTTGGGTATGGCAAGATGCACCCGTGCGCTTTGTACGGCTGAAATGGACTGGATCGACCGAACCAGTTCGCCCTCCAGCGCCCGCTGGTAGTTCACTTGCTCTTGAAATTGGGTGATGCCCAGTTTTTGGCTGTCCATGGCCTCAAACCCGGTCACGCTGCCTTTGGGCAAACCCTGGCTGGCCAAAGCAAGGCGTGTGTCGTACACCTTGTCTGCGGGAACCAAGATGGAGGTGCCATTGGCTCCGTACTCGTAGGGCACTTTGAGTTGGGTCAATGCTTCAACAATGGCGCCGCCGTCCTGGTCGTTCAGCCCTGCAAAGAGTACCCGGTAGGTGGTGCTGTTGGCCCACATCAGCATGGACACGATCATGGCAATCAACAAGGGCACACCCACAAGAATCGCAATCTTGTTTTTTTGTGGCAATTGCGAGAAACGTTGTTGCATGTTGGCAATCGGATTGTTGCCGGTAGGCCCCACCACTTCGGGGCTCGTGAGTGTCTCTGCCATGGGTGTCCTGTGTCAGGAGGAAATTGTTCTACACATGCATTGTGCTTGGCTGGCTTGGCAAGCAAATCGATAAAAAGGCAGGGTTAACGGTGGTTATTTTGAAAACTTGAGGGTGTGGCTTAAAAAAATAGAGGGGTTTTCTCCCCCTGTTTCCGGAAACGCTTTGCCTGCTTGGGTTGTACAAAGGGAGGGTATAAAAATTTGCTTGGAGTTTGCCAGATGATTAACAACACGGGTGCTGTAACAGGTTTGGGGGGAGTGCTTAGCAATGCGGTGACAGATGCACTGGCTGGATCTCCGGCGGGCAGCAAACCCAGGCCAGTGGACCAGGTTTCATTTGCCGATGCCATTGCAAAGGCTCTTGAAGAAGCGAGCATGTCATCGGAGAAGGCAGCCGAGCTGGGCAAGCGTTTGCAGATGGATGACCCGACTGCGTCTGTGGAAGAAACGGTTCTGGCAAGCAATATGTCGTCCATCCAGTTCACGGCCGTTGTGCAGGCCCGAAACAAAATCCTCCAGGCTTACAACGACATCATGAACATGCCGGTGTAATGCCTGGCTGTGGCACAATCCAAGGCAATGTTCAACCGATTGCCTTGGAGTGTTTCACATGGTCGACCCCCTTCCAATAGCCAGAGAAAACCGCAGCGCCGCGCCAACAGACTTGTGCATGTTGCCCCAGCTTGCCAATCGGCACGGTTTGATCACCGGAGCAACGGGCACTGGAAAGACCGTGACATTGCAGGTGTTGGCCGAGGCCTTTTCACGCATCGGCACACCGGTGTTCATGGCCGATGTGAAAGGCGATCTAACTGGTATTTCGCAACCCGGCAAAACATCCCCTAGGTTTGAGGAGCGTCTGGCAAGTACAGGTTTGCCCTTGCCAGCATTTTCAGGATGCCCGGTGACCCTTTGGGACGTGTTCGGCAAACAGGGCCACCCAGTGCGCGCCACGGTCTCGGACATGGGGCCTTTGCTGCTGGGGCGCCTCTTGGGCTTGAATGACACGCAGGAGGGGGTTTTGAATCTGGTGTTCAAAATCGCCGATGACAATGGCCTGTTGCTGCTTGACATGAAAGACCTGCGTGCCATGCTTCAGCATGTTGGCGAGAACGCCAAACAGTTCACCACGGAATACGGAAATATCTCGTCCGCGTCCGTGGGGGCCATTCAGCGGGGTCTGTTGACCCTGGAGGGGCAGGGGGCTGACCAGTTTTTTGGTGAGCCCATGCTAAACATCGCCGATTTGATGCAAACCGATGGTCAAGGGCGGGGTGTTGTCAATATTCTGGCGGCCAATCAATTGATGAATTCTCCCAAACTGTACGCCACTTTCTTGCTGTGGCTGCTTTCGGAGCTGTTCGAGAATTTGCCCGAGGTGGGCGATGTGGACAAGCCCAAAATGGTGTTTTTCTTTGACGAGGCCCACCTGCTGTTTGCTGATGCACCCAAGACCCTGATTGAAAAAGTGGAATTGGTGGTTCGACTCATTCGCTCGAAGGGCGTTGGTGTTTATTTTGTCACACAGAATCCCCTCGATGTGCCCGAGAGCGTGTTGGGTCAATTGGGCAATCGGGTGCAGCATGCCCTGCGCGCATTCACGCCCAGGGATCAAAAGGCGGTGAAGGTGGCTGCGCAAACCATGCGCGCCAACCCGGGTCTGGACATTGAGTCGGCCATCACCGAGCTTGGGGTGGGTGAGGCATTGGTGAGTTTTCTGGATGCCAAGGGCACCCCAACACCCACGAGTCGTGCCTGGGTGTACCCACCAGCCAGCCAATTCGGTCCAGCCACGCCAGAGCAGTGCAAAGCTTTGATGACCAATTCTTTGGTGGCGGGCGTTTATGAGCAGCTTGAAGACCGTGAGTCCGCATTTGAGCGTTTGAAAGCCCGCGCAAGCCAGTCAGTGAATGCGCCCGTGGGGCAAAGCCAACCGCCCCAGGCGCCTGCAAGCTCCGCAGAGCAAAAAAGCACGCTGAGCACTTTGGGTGACATGCTGTTTGGAACAGGTGGTGGGGCTCGAAGGCGTGAGAGCGTGGCCGAAAGCGCTGCCAAGAGCGCTGCCCGTGCAATAGGGTCACAGGTGGGCCGAGAAATTGTTCGAGGATTGCTTGGGTCCATGCTGGGCGGCTCTCGCCGCCGCTGAGGCTTAGTCCATTGTGTGGAGCAGGGCGCGTTGTCTGCGCTCTGTCGCCAGCAAAAATCTTTGAAGTCGTCGTTCTGCGCCTCGTTCCACGGATTTCATTTCACATCCGAGTTGCATTTGCTCCGGGTGGTCCACCAGCGGTTTGATGTTTCGAATCTCCAGATTCACGCGAATCGGAGGATCCCCATCGGGGAGATTCAGCATGGCATCACGAAAGGGCTGTCCGGTGCAGTACAAACCCTGTGGTGCTTCTACAGTGAAACAACAGCCCGCCAGGCTCAGGTCTACTAGGTGTTGCACATAAGGCATGCCCGGCACCGTCAAAACAACCTGGCGGTTAAGCTCCTCATCAGCCACAACGCGGAAGTAGTTCCTTCTCTGCAAGCGAACCAGTGTTCTGGGAATCTGAATGCGAAGCGCGCCTGCTCCTTCAAAAGGTGCATGTTGTATGCCCAAGCCATTGAATTGAACCTTCACGCCCTCCGGAAACGCGACTGCAATGAATGGTGTACCAGAATTGCAGTTCACGCTCAGTGACTTGTCATAGGGTGTGCCCAGCCAAAGACTGCCGGTGTCCCAGTCGAGCCTCAGGATTTCTGTCACAAAGTGGGGTTCGGTGCCGTTGGGATACACGTAAATCTCGTGTTCATCATCCAGCACGGTTTGAAGAATTTTTCTCACTGTCGGTTCGGCCGTCAGTGCAAATTCCTTGAGCAATTGGGGGTCGCGCTCTGGTGTGATGCTTGTATTCTGGCTCATGGGGCCCTCTGTTCGCGATTTTCTATTTGGTATACCCAAGCCAGCAGTTCGGCGATTGCCTGGTAAAGGCCTGGGGGGATTTGCTGGTCCAAGTCCACATTCATCAGCAGTGACACAAGCTCACGGCTTTCATGCACGAAGACGCCAGACTCCTTAGCTTTTTGAATGATTTGTTCTGCGATCAGTCCCTTGCCCTTGGCAACCACCTGAGGAGCGCCCGAGTTCTCAAGATAGGCAAGCGCAACTGCCTGCTGTGGACTGAGCTTATTGGTCATTGTCATGGGCTCCCGTACCCTGATCGAGAGATTTAACCTGGCCATGCACAAGGTCGATGCCTTGTTGTTTCATGGCCTGCTGAAATGCTTGCCAATGTGGATCCAAGGCCTTTTTTCCGTGCGAATTCGCCTGAATTTGAATGTCACATTGAGAACCTACCATGCGCACACGCACATGAAGCTCACCCAAATATGGCATGTCCAGTTTCAATCGCGCAACCCATGGCCTTGTGGCCTCACTGTTTTGTTCACTTTTTTGCTCATCGTCAGAACGGTCATCTGGCTCAATTTCAATGTCGATGGGCTGCCCCATCAAGCCTTGCAGCGACAGGGCTATTCTGGAGCTGTCTAGCGCAGCCAGTTGGGCAGTGACAAGTTTGGCAGATTGGTTCAGTGCTGCGGGGTCCATGCCTTTGTCGCCAATGATCTGCTCGTTGCCAAACCTGGCTTGTGGTTCCTGGGCCAGTTGTTCAGTGCTGCGTTGTCCGCTGGCCCATTGCTGCAAGTGGGATTCATAGAACAGCCCGCTTTTTTCAACCGCCGCACTGACTTGCTGCGCCAGTGCCGTCGACAAGGTTTGCGCTTGCCCCAAGGTTTGCAAGGTGCCAGATTGTGAAACACCGCCATTCCCATTGCCAGCCCGTTCCGTGGCTGCTGCCATCGGGTTGCCTGGCAGGCGAAGCGCAGCGTTGTTGTCATTCAACGCCGATGGCATCTGGTTTTGGATCTGCACCTGCGTTGCAAGCTGTTTAAAGCTGTTGCCCAATGTCGTTGGCAGGGCGGTGGGTTTTCCCTGTCCAAGTCGTTCTAGAAAACCGATCAAGCGTGCCGGCCCAGAGAGTTTGTCGACAAAGCTCGATGACTCCTGCGTGTCCTCGTCATTGCTTGGGGTGAGGTTGTTGAGCAGGGCATTGCGCGCATCTTGAACGCGTTTGCTGCCTTGTGTACCCCCCGCAGAAAACCCGTCTCCCTTGTCGGTCAGCGCAAAGGCCACCGTCACCAGCTCCCCGGCTGTCAGCGTGCGTCCAGGGGGCAGTTTGACCTGGAGGTTCTGCCCATTGAACTCGAGTTCAGCCTCATTGC
>DASUEC010000342.1:0-6876 GCA_036275255.1 Limnobacter sp.
GCCCAAACAAAAAGCCCTGTGCTCGCGCGACAGGGCTTTTGCATTTGAAGCGCCCAACGGACGCCATCAAATTACTTCTTTTCTTCTTGAGCTGGTGCTGGCTCAGTGGCTGCTGGCTCAGCGGCAGGAGCTGCTGGCTCGGCTGCAGGAGCTGCTGGCTCAGCAGCAGGTGCTGCAGGAGCTTGCTCAGTTACTGCAGGAGCTGCTGGCTCAACAGGAGCTGCTTCTTCTTTTTTGCCACAAGCGGCCAAGGCAACTGCGAACAGGGATGCGATCAAAATAGAGTTTTTCATGTTTATTCCTTTTGGGGTCACGAACTAGGCGCCGATTCAAACGCCGTTTATAGAGCAAATAGGCTCACAAGAGAACCCAGAATCACCCATTTTCCTGCTGGGTGTTCAAGCACTCAAGCGGAAAACTCTGTGAATTCTATCGAAAGGCCAGTCAAATTCAAGTCATTGTTTTGATCAAATTTTCGAAGCAACATTCTATTGACTTCACCGAGTCGATTCAGATTCTAAAGCAAATTTCCTACGTCAGGGTTTCTACCCAGCCGGCTTTTGCAAAACCAATTACAAAATATTGAAATTCAGAATTTTGCAGTGCCGCAATCGCCTGTGTAGAGGCCATTTCCCGGTGGTTTGCAAGCAATTGGAGCAGTTTGCATGTTTCGGGATGTTTTGGTTCGATCTGCTCGCCGTTGATGAAAAATACTGACTGTTTGTACAACATTTTACTTTTCATGCTTAATGCGATGCCCCGCGCCCCAAGTGCATGCACAATTTCTTGTAATTGCATGTCCTCTGTGTTGTTTTCAAAATACACATGTGGCTTGGGTTCTGTGAGCTGAACACCCACGCTGCGCAGTATTTGAGCGGGTTGAGGCTTAAACTGCTGTAACAGTTGATGAGCAAAATCAAGCATGTCATCTGGCAATTCTGCAGGCGCCGTGGTGTGCCCCCTTGCTGGGTCAGAAAAGAGCGTGTTGCACATGTCGGGAGACTGTTCAATCTGGTCGGCCAGGTCTCGAAGGGTGGAAGCAAGCATCTCGGCTTTGGTGGGCGCCCGAAACCCAATGCTCAAAGTGCTGCACACACCTTCGGCCACCCCATCATGGCCATAATTGGGTGGGAGGTACAGCATGTCCCCGGGCTCGAGAAGGTACTCCTCGGTGGGTGAAAAGTGCTCAAGAATCTTGAGCGGGCAGTCGGCTTTCAGCGTGGCATTTTCAAGCGGGCCAATTCGCCATCGTCGTGCGCCATGCATTTGTAGCAAAAACACATCATACGAGTCGTAGTGGGGGCCAACCCCACCTGTGTCGCTGGCCAGGCTCAGCATCACATCGTCGAGCCGGGCGTCTGGCACAAATCGAAACTGTTGCAAGAGGTCATACGCCTCGGGCAGGTGGTGATCGATGCCTTGCACCAGCACTGTCCATCCCTTGGTGGTCAGGCTAGGCAGTTTTACAAACGGACCATGTTCCAGTTGCCAGCCCTGTTTGCCGTGTTTGATCAGGCGGCTTTCTATGTCTGGATCGGATGCCATTTCGGCAATGGTCTCCAGATCGCACAGGGGCTCAAAAGCAGGGAATGCCTGACGAAACAGGCGAGGACGGATGTGCCAGTCATCACGCATGAATTGCGCAATGTCGACACCGCTGATTTGACGGAGAGGTTCAATCATGGCTGGGGGGTGATTTTTGCTGCGGTTGGAATAGGCGTATCATAGGCGACCTTGTGGGGCACTCAAGCGGTGGGGGCCCAAATACGGAGTTTAGGCAATGATTGTTGAAGACGGCATGGTGGTGACCCTGGATTTTGAGCTGTGTGATGCGCAGGGCGAGATGATCCAGCCACATGGTGGTGAGCCCATTGTGTATTTGCAGGGCGGTGAGAACGAAGTATTCCCGAAAATTCAGGATGCATTGCAGGGCAAGTCAGTGGGCGATGAGGTGTTTTTGCAGTTGGAACCTGATGATGCGTTTGGAGAATTTGACCCCGATTTGATGCGCATTGAAGCTGTGGAGAATTTCCCCGATGACCTGGCCATTGGCATGCAGCTTGAAGAAGTGCCCGTGGATGATGAGAACGAGCCCGATGTGCAGGCCGATGAAAACAACACCGGGTTTGGACGGGTATGGACAGTCGCCGACATTGCAGAGGGCAAGGTGGTGCTGGATGGCAATCATCCCTTTGCAGGCATGGCCTTGCGTTACCATTTGAAAATCATGGACATTCGCCAGGCCAATGAGGAAGAAAAGGCCCAATGTGCAGCGGCGCAATCGCTTTTCAGCGTGGCCCCGAATCCCGACGCGGGCAAGATGCACTGAACGCAAAACAGCCGCCCCGATTAGTTGCCGCTCGGCGCAAGGGGCAAGCTGACCTGCTCAACATCAAACGGGGCTTTTGCCCCGTTTTTTATACGCACCTTCACCCAGGTGTTTACAAATGGATGCCCCCAGGTCTCTACACGATGGAATTGCTCAGACACCGCCTTGGAGGCGCCGAAGGATTCAAGTGGTGGCTGGTCCCACCGAAAGCGATGAGTATCCCCATGCGCCAGCAACAGTGGCCGTCTTGTGTCTTCCATGAACTGCACCAAGTGCGCCATGAACTGCGCGTATCCACTTCGTGTGGTGAATGGCCCATGTGACCATGCGGCCCCGGAGCCCTCAAAGGGGTTGCCCTGAATCACGACCACCGTCTGTCGTGGTGCATTGGGGCCGCTCATGACCTGCCTGCCTTGTGCAAACCAGGCTTGCACGGCGGCCATGCGCGTCTGGAAAAGCTGCAACACCTTGGCCGGGGGTGTGTTGCGGCTGGGCGGGTTGTGAAGGTCGTTGTTGCTGCCGGGGATGTTGAAGGTCATGAACAGGGTGCCTGCCTCTGTCCACATGGCGTGTTCGGGAAAGCCGGCGTCGCGCTGGGTGAGCAACTGCAAGTGGGGCCTGCCAAGGCTGCTTGTGGCGCTGTAGGCCACTTGACGCAGGTGCTCCAGGCGCTCCTGCGGGTCAAAATTGCCGCTGGCTGGGCGGTGGCAGTCGGTCCATTCATTGTCCCCTGGCACAAGCACCAGCGGCTTGGTGCTGCGCTGTAACTGATCGATGCGCTGTTGCAAGAGCGCATTGGAACAGGGCTCTGTGCTGCCTTTGATGTCTCCCACATGCACGATCCAGTCAATCTCTGGATCCTGGTTCATGTGTTGGATCAGTTCGGTCGTGGCTTGCTCAAACCATGGGCTGTAAGGCTGGTCGCCCATCAATCCAAAGGCCATCACCGTTTGGGGTGCTTCGGTTGGCCCGGCTTGCGATGCCAGCGCTGGAATCGCTCCGAGCAGGCCGAGCAAGCCCAGAAAACAAAAGCACATGGTGGTCTTTGGTTCAGTTGGATGCATGCGCCTCCCGCCGTTTAATGCCCTTGTCGGTGTAGACCCTTGAGTTGAAATAGAAGTTGCAGCGCTTCGCGAGGGCTGAGGTCATCCGGGTCAATTTCTGCGAGTTTTTCGTCAATCAGCTGAAGATGCTCAGGCGTTGGGCTTCCGGTGTTGGGGCCCGACGCGGGGGCGGTGGCAGCGTCAAACAAATCGACCTGCGCTGTCAATGCACGTTTTTCTGCTTCCAGTTGATCCAGGCGCTTTTGCGCGTTTTTCACGACCATGGTGGGAAGCCCTGCCAACCTTGCCACCTGAAGGCCATAGCTCTGGCTTGCGGGGCCAGCTTCAATGCGATGCAAAAACACCAGCTTGCCCTGATGCTCGGTGGCTGACAGGTGCACATTGAATACGCTGTCCAGTTCGGTGGCCAAGGCTGTGATTTCAAAGTAATGGGTTGCAAACAGTGTAAGGCAACGGTTGTGGCTGGCCAGGCGGCGGGCAATTTCCCAGGCCAGGGAGAGGCCATCGAATGTGGATGTGCCACGACCAATCTCGTCCATCACCACGAGGCTGTGCGGCGTGGCCTGGCGCACAATCGTGGCGGCTTCGGTCATTTCGACCATGAAAGTGGAACGCCCGCCGGCCAAATCGTCTGAGGCTCCAATGCGCGTAAAAATACGGTCCAGTATCCCGACATTGGCTTGGCTTGCAGGCACAAAAGCGCCCACATGGGCCAGCAGGGCAATCAGTGCGGTTTGCCGCATGTAGGTGCTTTTGCCGCCCATGTTGGGGCCAGTGATGAGCGCCATGTGCTTGCCCGGGTGCAGGGCACAATCGTTGGGTGTGAACTGTTCCACCTGGGTTTCCAGAACCGGGTGGCGGCCCTGGCGGATGTTCAGGATGGGTTGCGGGAGCAGTTGCGGGCGGGTCCAGCTGGATTCAAACGCCACCAGGGCAAGCGCGGCCAGCGCGTCCAGCTCCGAGAGTGCCTTGGCACATCGCTGCATGAAGGGTGTGAATTGCGTCAACCAGGCGAGCAGTTGCTCGTAGATGACTTTTTCGAGGTTGAGTGCGCGGTCTTTTGCAGACAGTGCTTTTTCCTCAAAAGCTTTCAGCTCTTCGGTGATGTAGCGCTCGGCGTTTTTCATGGTTTGCCGACGAATGTAGTGCGCAGGCACCTTGTCGGCCTGCGCACTGCTCACCTCGATGTAAAAGCCGTGGACCCGGTTGTATTCAACCTTGAGGTTGGCAATGCCTGTGGATTCGCGCTCTTTGCGTTCCAGTTCAATCAGGAACTGGCCGCTGCCTGTCTGTATATTTCGCAGTTCGTCGAGTTCGGTGTTGAAACCGTCAGCGATCACGCCGCCATCCCGAATCAGTGCAGGTGGGTTGTCGGCCAGTGCGGCTTGAAGCTGTTGCAGCAAGCCTGGCGGCTGCATCATGGCGCCCAGCGCCGGCTCAAAAACCTTGGGCTGAAGGGGCGACTCATCGGCCTGCACCAGCAATGTTTCAAGGCCGGGCAAGGCATTCAGGCTTTCACGCAGCGCGAGAAGATCCCGAGGCTTGGCGGTTTGCATGGCCACCCGGCTGCTGATGCGTTCAATGTCTGCCAGGCCGCGCAGCAGTCGGATCACCTCGGCACACATGGGCTCGGCGCTTGCTGGCCTTGTGCCCATGAGGCGCTCAACGATGGATTGGCGTGCCTCGATGGCCTGGATGTTGCGCAGTGGCTCAAGCAGCCACTGACGAAGGCGCCTTGCGCCCATGCCACTGCCGGTGCGGTTGAGCCTTGAGAAGAGGGTGGGCGCAGGCTCGCCGCGCAGGGTCTCGGTGAGTTCAAGATTGCGGCGTGCGGCATCATCGAGCACCAGGTAGTCGGTCTCAACTTCCACCTGAATGTCGGAGACATGCTTGAAGGTTTCAATGCTCAGGTGTGTTTCTTTGGCGTACTGAAGGGCTGCCCCCATGGCAGGCACGGCCAATGCCGCTTTGGAAAGCTCCAGGCTTTCCAGACTGCTGGCTTGCAATACAGTTTGCAAATGGGTGTGCGCGAAACCC
The DNA here is from genome assembly GCA_036275255.1 of Limnobacter sp. GTDB lineage: Bacteria > Pseudomonadota > Gammaproteobacteria > Burkholderiales > Burkholderiaceae_B > Limnobacter. Next base: position 5,431 of record DASUEC010000342.1, read on the forward strand.
GCGTCAAAATGCCAGGCGGGCCGCTCCATGGCCGATTGCACATCGCATTGCCTTGCCCAGGCCTTGTTGTTGACCAGCACTTCGGCTGCATTGAAGCGGCTGAGGTGGGCGGGCAGGCTTCCTGCATCGCATTCCAGCAAGCGGATGGAGCCCGCAGAAAGTGCCATGCATGCCACGCCCCAATGTTTGCCATCTTCTGAATACAGACTCACCAGCGGCTTGTTCTCTTGGTCGGGCAACAGCGCCGATTCGGTGAGTGTGCCGGGTGTGACCACACGGGCCACGCGCCGCTCCATGGGGCCTTTGGTTTGGCCAGGCGTGCCGACCTGCTCGCAAATGGCCACGGAATGGCCGAGTGCCACCAGCTTGGCGAGGTATTGGTCAACCGCATGGAATGGAACACCGGCCATTGGAATGGCTTGCCCGGCCGATTGACCGCGGTGTGTGAGCGTGATGCGCAGCAGTTGGGCCGCCAACTGGGCGTCTTCAAAAAAAAGCTCGTAGAAGTCGCCCATGCGGTAGAACAGCAGCTTGTCTGGGTACTCAGCCTTGAGGCTTAAGTACTGCTGCATCATCGGCGTGTGGTTGTCAAACGCCGTGCCTGGGCCTGCCTGGATGGATTCTGCCACTGTGGTTTATTTGAAGCTCAACAGGTATTGAAGGGCTTTGGGATTGCCTGCAACGGCGTTGCCTGTGTCCATGTAGTTGGCATCGCCTTGGGGATCGGTGATCAACCCGCCCGCTTCGGACACCAGCAGCACACCGGTGGCCAGGTCCCAGGGTTTGAGGCCGAAGCAAATGTAACCATCGAGGCGCCCGCAGGCCACGTAGGCCAGGTCGAGCACGGCAGACCCGGATTTGCGAATGCCTGCGGTGCTTTCGGTGAGCGCGATCATTTTGCGTTTTACACTTTGATCCCCTTCGCTTTTGCCACTGGGGAAAGCAAAACCCACCAAAAATTCATTGGGCTTGCTGCGTTTGGAAACACGGATACGCCGGTTATTCAAGAACGCGCCCTCGCCCTTGGAGGCGGTGAACAGGTCGTTGGTTGCCGGGTTATAGACCACAGCCTGTTGAATGTTGCCGTTGACCCGCAGGGCGATTGAAATGGCGTAGTGCGGATACCCGTGAATGAAGTTTGCAGTGCCGTCGATGGGATCGATGATCCACTCGTAATCGGATTTTCCGGAGGCACCGCTTTCCTCGGCTAAAATGGCGTGGTCGGGGTAGGCTTGCTTGAGCACCTCGATGATGGCTGTTTCGGCGGATTGGTCGGTTTCGGTGACAAAATCGTTGGGGCCTTTGACGCCCACTTTGACCTGATCCAGATCCAGCTCTGCCCGGTTGATGATTTTTCCAGCGGCGCGTGCGGCTTTGACCGCCACGTTGAGCATCGGATGCATGGCCTTTCCTTTCAATGTAATTGCGTTTAACCGCTCATTATAA
>DASUEC010000343.1:0-28935 GCA_036275255.1 Limnobacter sp.
CTGCTGATGTTTCAATCGCTTGCATGTTATGTATTTCCTCCCGGTCTCTTCATGAATCAACGTTTTTCACTTTGCCTGCTGTGCTTGTTTGGCCTTGCGATGCCCGCATGGGCGCAGGTGGCCACGCCCACCCCCCTGCTCAACGAGCCCCTGACACAGCAACCACAGCGCCCAGCGGGGGAGGAAACCCAAGGGCTTTCGCCATCGCACACCAAAGCCTCTCCCCAGTTGAACAAACCCTTGGAAGATGTCTCCGTGGACGTGACTTCCTACCGCATTCAAGGGTATGACAGGCTTGACCTGGCTGCCATTCAATCCTTGTTGCAACCATACACGGGCCCTGGCCGCAGTTTTGAGGACTTGAGCAACGCTGCGCGCGTGGTGGGCGCCTACTTGCAGGGTGAATTGGGCTTGTATCTCGCGTATGCGTATTTGCCCGCCCAAAGTGTCAGCAACGGCGAGGTAACAATCGCTGTTTTGCCTGGTGTGCTCGAAGCCATTGAGGTGGTGTGGCCAGCGCAGTTGAATGTAGACCGGGAGGTGATTCAGGCCCATTTGGCGCATCTCAAGGTGGGCGAGGTGATTCATGTGTCCGACGTTGAGCGGGTTGTGTTCTTGCTCAATGACCTGCGTGGTTTGACGATGTCGTTTGCTGTCAAGCCCGGCACAAAGGAAGGCGCTGCCATCCTGGTGGCCAATCCAAAAAGTGATGCCAGGCTCACGGGCAGTTTGGGTCTGGATGCAAACGGCTCCCGTTTTGCGGGCTTGTACCGCGGCATTGCAACCCTGAATTGGGAGAGCCCCATGGGCCTTGGGGACTCCCTGTCGGTCAGTCACCTGCAGTCCGAAACTGGAGGCCTGGATTTTACTTTGCTGGGTTACACCCTGCCTGTAGGGGCCAATGGACTGAAGCTCGGTGTGAACGTGTCCCAAGTGAATTACCGCCTGAACGAAGATGATTTTCCCCTGGGGCTTAATGGCGATGCTGAATCGGTTGGCGTGTTTGCACTGTATCCCCTTGTGCGTTCACGAAACCTCAATCTGTTTGCCTTGTTGGGGCATGATCACAAAACATTCACTGATCGCCAGTCCCTCAGCGGACTGGAAAGCAACAAGACGGTGGACTCCGTGAAGGTGGCCCTGAGTGGCGATCTTCGGGATCGCTGGATGCGCGGGGGCCTGAGTTTCTTCAATGTTGGCATGGAGGAGAGCAAAACCCACTACGCCAATGGCCGTCCGTTTGGATTGGATGATGAAGCTGTGGCCTTGCGAGTCAATTACAGCCTCGGGCGTTTGCAGACACTGGTGCCCAATCGGTGGATGTTCTGGACCTATGCGCGCGGTCAGCACGCCTTGGACAATCTTGACAGCAGCGATCAATGTTCCTTGGGGGGCGCCACCGGGGTGCGCGCCTTTGCACAGGGCGAAGCGTCTGGAGACAGTTGCACCTTGTTCACCGCTGAATTGCGCTACCTGCCCAAACTGGCCTGGTTCGAGCAACGTGGCCATGGGTTGTCATTGAATCTGTTCTATGACGAGGGGCGGGTTGAGTTGAGGCAGGACCCCACTGGCCGCCCCGCCGGATTCGTCAATGACAGGCAGTTGACCGGTTACGGTCTTGGTCTGTCATGGGAGGAGGCGGGCGAGTTCGTCGTCAACCTGAGCCTTGCCTGGGAGCAGGCAGGCGTGCGTCAATCCGACCCGAAACGCCAATCCCCACGGCTGTTTGCATCCTACACCCAATACTTTTAATACCCACGCCACGCCATGACACGCATCACATCCACACCAGACCATCAAACGCCGTCACAGTCATTTTCATTGCGTCCGCTTGCAGCGTTCACCATGATGATGTTTGCCACGCAAGCATTGGCCCTGCCAACACTGAACAACGCCGGGGCAGGGGCGGGCATCGCGGTGGATCAACTCAATTCAAGCACGCTTCGCATTGTGCAAAGCAACGCCAGGGCATCTGCAAGCTGGTCTGATTTTGACATTGCAGTGGGCGAGACGGTCCGAATCGAGCAACCCAACGCACAGGCTGTCCTGCTCAATCGAATCACCGGTCAGGATGCCACCCAGATTCTCGGCACCTTGCAGGCCAACGGGCGGGTGTTTCTGATCAACCCCAAAGGCATTGTGTTTGGCGTCAACGCCCAAGTGGATGTGGGTGGCTTGGTGGCCTCCACCCTCGCGTTGAAACCTGGCTCCCAGGGTCAAGGCCAGGGGCAGAACCAGAACAATGACATTGAGATGGAAGTGCTGGCTGACAGTGGTCAAATCATCCAGCGCGGTGTGATCACGGCCCGCGACGTGGCACTGATTGCACCCAGTGTTGAGAACCTGGGCAGCATTCAAGCGCCCGCAGGCCGGGTTCGCTTGCTCGCTGCCGGTGAAGTGACTGTGAACACAGCATCGGATTTCATGGTGTTTCAGGTGCAGGCCGGGAGTGAAGCGGCGTTGATTGAGCAGCTTGGCCAAATCAACAGCGCAGGCGGAGAAATCTTCCTGCTGGCCAGGAGTTCTGAGGGTGGTGGCGCCAGTGTGATCAATGTGCAGGGCATACAGCAAGCGACTCGGCTGACTGTGCAAGGTGACAGTGTGGTGTTGGGGGGGCATACGCTTCAGGTGACCGATACGGACGTCACGGCCGACACCTTGGCCTTGCAAGGCCTGAATGCCACAGGAAATCTTTCCCTGAGTGCAGGCAACATCACACAAACTGCAGCCATCACCGTGGGCGGGCAAACCACATTGCAAAACGGCAATGCCACCCTGAACAATGCAGACAACGATTTCGTCGGGCAGCTTGTTGTGGGCAACATGGGCAGTGTTTCTGTGCGCGACACCAACAACCTTGTGCTCACAGGCGAAGCAGGGCAAACAAGTGCCCGGGCCGATGAACAACTCACCCTGAGCAACCTGTCGGCAAGCAGTCTGAATGCGCAGGCCAACGCAGTGGTGATTGGCGGAGTGAGCTCGACAGGCAATGTGACGCTGAATGCAGGCAACATCACACAAACCGCAGCCATCAACGTGGGCGGGCAAACCACATTGCAAAACGGCAATGTCACGTTGAGCAACGCAAACAACAACTTCACGGGGGAAGTGCTGTTGGAGGATGCAGGGCAAGTCAGCGTGCGTGACGCCAACGATCTTGTGCTGGCTGGTGAGGCGGGGGCGGTCACGGTGCGTGCGACGGGGCAACTCACGCTGAACAATCTGGCCGTCAGCAGCCTGAACGCCCAGGCCGACTCTGTCACGCTCGGCGATGTCAGCACCGAGAGCGACCTGGCCCTGAATGCGGGCAGTACGGCCCAGACGGCGGCCATCCGCATTGGTGGGCGAAGCACCTTGCAGGGCGGCGGTGTAACGCTGAACAACGCGGGCAATAACTTTGCAGGTGCAGTGACACTTCAAAACATTGGGCCTGTCAGCCTCAGAGACAGCAACAACTTGACGGTTGGCGGCAGCGCAGGTGCCGTGACCGCGCGCGCGGGCGGTCAGTTGGCAGTTGAAGGCTTGTTGGCCAACAGCCTGGATGCACAGGCCAGTGCTGTGGTGCTGAGTGGTTTCAACACGGCGGGAAGCATGCTGCTCAACGCTGGCAGCATCACCCAGACTGCGGCCGTCACGGTGGGTGGGCAAACGACCATTCAAAACGGCAACGCCACCTTGAGCAACGCGAACAATGATTTTGTTGGCGAGGTGCTTCTAAACAACGCAGGCAATGTCTCGCTGCGCGACCGCAATGCCCTGTCCGTCAATGGCCAGGCTGATCAGGTCAACTTGCAGGCGGCCGGCCAGCTGGCCGTTGGAGGGCTGAATGCCCAGGCTGTTGAACTGCGGGGAGGGCAATTGAGCCTTGGCCCAGTGAATACCTCCGGTGACCTTGTGTTGGAGGCAGGCAGTGTGAATCAGACAGCCGCCATCTTTGTGGGGGGACAAACCACGATTCGAAACGGCGATGCCACTTTGAACGATGCAGGCAACGACTTTGTTGGCCGAGTGGTGTTGCAAAATGCCGGGCAAGTCAGCCTGCGCGACACCAACAACCTCGTGCTCAACGGCGATGCCGGGCAAACAACGGCGAGGTCCACCGGGCAACTCACCCTCAGTGGATTGTCGGCTGACACCCTGGATGCACAGGCCAATGCAATTGTGCTGGACGGTTTCAATGCGACCGGCAATGCAGTGTTCAATGCAGTCAGCACCACCCAAACCGATGCCATTGCTGTCGGTGGACAAACCACGTTTCAAAACGGGAGTGTCGTCCTGAACAACGCAGGCAACGATTTTGTTGGCCAGGTGGTGCTGCAGGATGCGGGGCAGGTTCAGCTTCGTGACACCTCCGACGTGCGCGTTTCCGGCAATGCAGAGCGGCTGAATGTGCGTGCAGATGACGTGTTGCGTCTGAACGGTGTGACGCTTGGCAGCTTGCAAGGGCAAGCCAGCGGCGTTGTGCTGTCGGGATTGCAAAGCACCGGTGATGTGTCATTCAACGCAGCCAGCCTGACACAGACAGCAGCCGTTTTGGTGGGTGGGCAGACCATCTTGCAAGGTGGCAATGTCACGTTGACCCATGCGGACAATGTGTTTTCCGGGCGTGTTCAACTGCAAGGGGCGGGCAACGTCAATTTGCGCGGCTCCAACCGCCTGGATGTCTCGGGAGGAGCAAGCGCAACCCAGCTGCAGACGCAAGGTGTTGTGAGCTTGCGTGATCTACAGACCAATACCCTGACGGTTGAAGCCTCGGATCTTCAGCTCAATGCTGTGAATGTTCAGCAAGACATGGTGATCAACGCAGGGCAGACCACGCAAAGCGGTGCTTTGGCTGTTGGACGTCAGCTCACTGTGGAAGGCGGCGATGTAAGACTCGACCGGCAAGACAATCGCTTGCAGGGCACTGTGGCGCTGAATTCCACTGGTCAAGCCGCGTTGGCGAGCCAGACGCGGGTGGAGGTGCGAGGGCAAACCAGTGCCCTGCAAGCCACTGCGCAAGCCGATCTGCAACTGAGCAATCTGACCGCGTCGAGCCTGCAGGCTCAGGGGGCTGCTGTGCAGTTGTCGGGGCTTCGCGTTTCTGGCGACGCTCAAATCGAAGCCGCCGCGCTGACGCAATCGGGGGCGGTGCAAGTGGATGGTCGTTTCAGCCTGCAAGGTGGCAGTGCAAACCTGCGCAACACCAACAACCGATTTGCAGCACCGGTCGTTTTGAATCATGCCGGTGATGTGGCCCTTGCCGGGCAGGGCGTGCTGGATGTTCAAGGCCTTGTGCAGGGCAACCTGACGCTCGATGGTACCGACATTCGCCAGTCGCAGGCGCTTTCCGTGACTGGCCGCACAACCTTGCGCGGCAACACGGTGAGTCTCGACCAAGCGGCAAATCAGTTCGGTGCTGCGGTGGTGCTGGACGATGTGCAGCAGGCAAACCTGCGCGATGTAGACACACTGAGCATTCAAGGCAGGGTGGGTATGCTCAATGCGCAGGCGGTTGACTTGACGCAAGGGGCGGAGTTGCAGGTGGATGGCGATGCGCGCCTCTCCGCCCAGCGCGTGCAACTGGCCAACCGCGACAACCGGTTTGCAGGTTCGGTGCAGTTGGATGGTGTGGCCGAGGCGAGCCTGCAGGCTCGTGGTGATCTTGCCTTGCATGGGCAGACCCGGCAACTCGACGTGCAGGCACAGGGCGAGCTGGTGCTCGACGTTCAGGCGCTTGAACAGCTCAGTGTTCAGGCGGCTGGTGTGCACTTGGTGCAGGCGAACACCACGGGCAATGCCCGGGTGCAGGCCGACCAGATCACCCAGGCTGGCGCTTTGCGGGTGGGGGGCAATCTGACCATGCAGGGTGGTTCGGTGGAGCTGGATGATGCGGGCAACGATTTTCAGGGAACGGTTGCCTTGGATGGTGTACTGACCGCCCGGTTGAGCGATGCGAATACCCTGAATGTGTCGGGGCGTGTGGACAACACACTTCACCTGCGAGCCGCGCAGGTTGAACAACATGAGGCCTTGCGGGTTGGCAATCGCCTGGTGGTGACTGCAGACGACGTTCGCCTCGCTGATTCAGGCAACCAATTCCCCAACGTCAGCCTGACCGACTCGCGTCAGGCTCATGTGCGCACCACGGGCGACACCCTGGTGACCGCTGGCGGTCGTCTTCAGCAGTTGAATGTGCAGGCCGATCGCTTGACGCTGGGTGAATTGGGGCGGGTTGAATCGCTGGTGGTGGACGCCTCAGCGCTTGAGCAACAAGCCGCTCTCAATGTGGGCAGTATGGAGGTCACCAGCCCACTGGTCAGATTGGGGCATGCTGGCAACCAAATCAACGGCGTGCTTGCCTTGCGTTCTCCCAAAGGGGGTGTGGTGGAGGCCTGGGTGGCCAGCCAGCGTGCTTTGGGGATTCAGGCCGAGAGGCTTGATTATCGCGGTGATGTGCAGGGCGACTTGAGCATTCGTGCGCAATCTCTGCAGGTGCGCGATATTCGTGTTCAAGGCCGAACAGACCTGACGGTGGATGGCGCAGTGACTCAGCTTGCGCCAGTGCATTTGCAAGAAGCCCGTGTACAGGCTGCCGAACTGGATTGGCGAAATCAAGGCAACAGGCTGGAGGGGGCTTTGAGTCTTCAGGTGTCAGGTGCCAGCATGCTCGGCACCTCGGGCGACTTGTCTGTGGATGCCACCGCCAGCCAGGGCATTTTGAGCATGCGGGTGGGCGGTGACGTGAACCTGCAGGGCGATTCCTTGGTTCTGGGCGACAGCCAGGTTCAAGGCAATTTGACGGTGAGCGCAAACAACCTGGCACAGGCGGGCGCCCTCAGCGTGGGCGGTGATTCAAGCCTGAACGTGCTTGGTGGAACGATTGCACTGGCCGACAGCGGCAATCGATTGGATGGGGAGGTGCGGGCCAGCGCCGACACGGTGAACCTTTACAACCGGGCGGATTTGCGCTTGCGCGCATTGCTGGCCCGCGAGGGGCGTGTGGAAACCAATGGTCGCATGCTCTTGCTCGGTGATGTGCAGCAAGGGGCTGGAACCCTCAGTTTTGTTGCCCACCATCAGGCAATGCCGCTGTCCTCCGCCGACCTTGCGGGCCTGCTTCCTGCAAGTCTGGACGTGTTCTCGAATCGTGAGGTTGTTGACCCACTCACAGGCTTGGGCCGGGTCTTCGTGGCTGGTGCTGCCATTGAACAGATCGGTGGCACGATTGCGACAGAGGTGGGTGCAAACACCCGCTTCCAGGCAAGCACCAATGGGTCGGTGGTGCTGGTGCGCGCCAACCGCATGCAGGGCAGTTTGTCGGTGTTGTCCGGGCAAGCACAGGCGCCCTATTCCTACTTGCCGGCCAACGGTGCCAGCCTCGTGGCGGTCAACAACGAGCTTGCAATGCGGGTGGCTGCACCGGGCGTTGAAGCGGACCTGATCGCAATCCGGGCCAACGGACTGGACACCCCGCCGGGAAGCGTGTTGCGCGCCCGCATGCCATACAACGACTTCGGAGTGGGTGCAGCCCGCTCATTTCCCGCCTTAACACTTTCAGTGCCCATGCCCACGCCTGGGGGTACCACGGTCGCAGGTCGCGGTGTGGTTCCGTTTGGCGAACCTGGGTCGTCGTCTGGACCAAATCCGCGCGCTATTCAGGTGAGTGTGGGCGAGACCGATTCGCCGGGTTTGGGTGGGTTCATGACGGTTCTTCCGTTTGAGGGTGCGGCACTTGTGCCGGGGCAAGTGATTCACTTGTCTGGCCCGGGCCAGTCGGGCATGTACAACTTTTTCTACGATGGGGCGGGGTCCTTGTCCAGAATTCCAGTGAGCTACAACGGGTCTGTGCTGTTGTCTCCTCAGGAAACCGCAGCCCTTACGTCTGCCCAAGGTGCCGTGGTGTTGGCTCGGCAGGAGCAAACCCGATCGGTGGTACGCACTGAAAACGTGGCTGGCAAAGTGATTCAGGGGGTGGTGGTCGAAGTGGGGCCAGGGCGACCCGCCACGGTGGGCTCGGGCGAATTGAACAAGCCGGGTGGCTGTGATGCATCGGATCAGAACCTGAGTTGCGCACCATGATTGGTGTATTAGGGTCATCCACCGTAGCCATTGACGCGTGGGTGCGTTCATAATCCGCTTTGAATTTTTGAACTGGGAGTGTGATGATGAAAACCAAAGCGGTGCTGTGTGCCGATGATGTGCAGGCCATTTTGAATGCTGCGCGCGCTGAAGCAGAAAAGAACAACTGGGGCGTGACCATCGCAGTGGCTGATGATGGCGGCCACTTGCTGGGCTTGTTGCGTCTGGACGCTGCCCCTGCAATGAGCGCATACATTGCGCCGGCCAAGGCCAACACGTCGGCCTTGGGGCGCCGCGAAAGCAAGCTGCTTGAAGACGTGATCAACAACGGGCGGACTTCGTTCTTGTCGGTTCCCAAGCTGGAGGGCATGTTGGAAGGTGGGGTGCCCATTTTGGTCGACGGGCAGTGCATTGGCGCCGTTGGCGTGTCTGGCGTGAAATCTGATCAGGATGCTCAAATTGCCAGAGCGGGCATTGCGGCCCTGAATCTGGGTTGATCGCTCTTTGCAGCCCTGCAACCCGCCAAACAGGCGGGTTTTTTATTTTATGATGGCAATGTTGCAAACCCGATCAGGCGAACCTTCCATGAGTTTTCAGCCCAATCCCCCGGCCAACGCGGACGATGCACATCGCACTGTGGTGTTGGTGGCTTATGTGCTTGGCGCAGTGGGCGTGTTCACTGCCTTTGTGCCCATCCTGATTGCGCTCATCATTTGTTATGTCAAACGCGGTGAAGCCACGGGCACCATCTACCGAAGCCACTACGATTGGCTTGTTTCCACCTTCTGGATTGGTGTGTGTTGGTTTGTGGTGTCTCTGATCACCTGGTTGATCGGTGTGGGCATTGTGATTTATTTGATATTGGGAGTTTGGCTTTTGTATCGTTTTGTAAAAGGGTTGTTGCGTTTCAGCGAACGGCGCGCGGTGGTGTGAGTCACATGAATCGATGGTGCTGTGCGGCGGTCCTGGTGTGGACGATGTTGGGCGTTTCGCTTCTTCAAGGCTGTGCATTGCTGTCCGATGAGCCGGCCGATTCGATTGTGCTCCGTGATGGTTCGGTGTTCGAGGCCGAGCCAGGTGATGCGCGCGGCGTGGGGCGCAGTCTGATGAACCAGTACCGCATGTGGCGCGGAACCCCCTACCAGCTCGGAGGCAGCACGCGCGAAGGGATCGACTGCTCTGCCTTTGTGCAAATCACTTTTCAAGAACATTTCGGGGTGAGCCTGCCACGCAACACCACTGCACAGGCCCGTGTGGGTGAAGCGGTGGATCGGGCATCCATTCGGACAGGTGATCTCTTGTTTTTCAGGACTGGTCCTACACGTCGCCATGTTGGCATTTATCTCGGCAAGGGCCAGTTTTTGCATGCGTCTACACGGGTCGGCGTCACCATTGCACGCCTGGACGATGCGTATTGGCAGCGTGCCTATTGGTCGGCCAGAAGGGTGATGTAAGCCAAGTGCCGGGGGAACCCAAATGCGGGTGAGCCAAGGCTGTATTCCTCAACAGACGCCCTGACTTTGTAGCGTAGCGCTACCCAAAGTCGGGTGAATCCTAGAGGAGATATCATGAGCATCGTACTTTCCCAGTCCGATTCAATCAGCAACAAGCAACTTCAAAAGTTCATCTCGGAAACCACCGAATTGCTGAAGGTCAGTGTGACGCAGGGCATGAATGCCCGCATGGCCCCAAATGTGTACAAGGCCAAGCTGAGCGAGCTGAAGGTGGGCGGAAAGAAAAAGATCTCTTACCTGTCGGCCGCGCAAGTGGTGGCCAAGCGGTTGGAGGCAGTGTCAGCAGAAAAGCAGCGTGCAGTTCGCTTGTCGTTGGGGCGCAGCACCGAGTTGACACGCACCATTCGCGCTTTGGGCGTGAACATGGAGGCCACCAAGGCGGTGGTGGATCAGGTTGATCTGAAGCAGAAATTCTCGTTCATCAATGGCGACACTTTTAGTGAAAAAGCCATGCTGGAGATGGTCAGGGACTTAAGTCTGGTGGATTTGGATGCCGCACCCAGCGGGCGAGAGCTCCTGGCGCACGACTTGCAAATTCTTGAACGCAAGTTTGAGTTTTTGCCTGCCAACTGGTGGAAAGACATTGCTGACAAGGTAAAAGACGCCGACAAGCCCAAACCCCAAGTGGTGCTCAACAAAGGCTTGAAGTTCAGGATTCACGAAGTGAAGTGCATTGTGGAAACGGCACCAAGCTGGCCTGGCAGCGACGAAATTTCATGGGGTGGTGCCTCGGTGGATGACAAAGGCACTGTTGAAAAACTGGCCGAGAAGTACGTGGGTGGCGATTTTGATGGTGGGGACCGCAAGGCCTACAACCCGCCTCACGTGCTGAAGACTTTCGCGCTGGACAATGAGTACGCCAAAGACTTCATGATCACCTTGGCCTTGGCCGAGAAAGATGGCAATGGCATGTCGGCATTCATTCAAGAGTTGTATGAGTCCATCAAAGCCGAGATCAATGTGATTCTGACAGCCCTGGGTGCAGCAGCGGGCGCAGCCATTGGAACTGCCATTGGAGGGTCTCTGGGGACAGCCATCGCAGGCCCCTTGGGCACCATCATCGGTGTTGTGGCTGGCGCCATTCTGGGCGCGTTGATTGGCTGGCTGGTTGGGCTGTTTCAGGATGATATTTTTGAGCCACAAGCGGCCGCCTTGCATTTGCCCAACGGCAATGCCACGTTTGCCGGGGGCTCACTCACCTCCCCTAAGCAGTACCTCCATTTCAGGGACCATGGCGGCCATTATCGCGTGGCGTATGACTGGCAGATTACCCGTTGAGCGCCAAGCAATAAGCAAAAAAAACCGCCCGGTGTGTGGGGCGGTTTGCGAAGTCTCGCCTGGCCGGAAGGGACAGGCGAGTGAGCACGGGGAGCGATCCTCAGGATTGTTGAAGTGCTGCGATGCGTTGTTCGATTGGGGGGTGGCTGCTGAACAAAGCCATTACGCCGCCTTTGCCCGAAATGCCTGAGGCCGACATGGTGCCTGGCAATTCACCCGCTTGCAGGCCGCCCAGGCGACGCAGCGCAGAGATCATGGGCTGTTTGTTGCCCATCAGGCGTGCAGCACCCGCGTCGGCACGGTACTCGCGCTGGCGAGAGAAGTACATGACGATGATGGAGGCCAGTATGCCCAACGTGATTTCCATGATGATCACGGTGATGAAATAGCCCATGCCTTGCCCGCTGGATTCGGAGTCGTCTTTGCGCAAAAACTGATCCACCAGAAAGCCAACAACACGGGCGAGGAAGAACACAAAGGTGTTGACCACGCCTTGAATCAAGGTGAGGGTCACCATGTCGCCGTTGGCCACGTGGGCCACCTCGTGCGCCAGGACGGCCTCTGCCTCTTCGCGGCTCATGCTCTGGAGCAGGCCTGTGCTCACGGCAACCAGCGAGTTGCTCTTGCTTGGGCCGGTGGCAAAGGCGTTGGGCGCGCCTTCATAAATGGCCACTTCGGGCATTGGGATGTTGGCACGCCGTGCCAGTTGGTCCACAGTCTGGAACAGCCACTGTTCGGTGGGGTTGCGAGGCTGCTCAATCACTTTGGCCCCGGTGCTCCATTTGGCAATCGTTTTGCTCATCATGAGGCTGATGAATGAGCCACCAAAACCCAGCACTGCGCTAAACCCCAGCAGCATGGTGAGATTGAGCTGACCACCTGCCATGAACTGGTTCAGACCCAGCAAATGGACGGTGATGCCCAGCACCACCATGATGGCGACGTTGGTGGCTAAAAATAAAGCAATGCGTTTCATAGTGCGTGTTGTCCTTTCAACAATTGCAAATGGGCCACGTTGCGAAGCGTGGATTTCAGTTTGCGGCGCACGGCGCGCGCCGCGTTTTCGATGGCGGCATCGATGGCGCTGAGCCAGTGCGGGCCGGCGCTGTCGACCACCACCGTTTCCTGGCCATCGATGCGAATCTCAATCACGCAGTTGCGCTGGTTGTCGTGTGCCTGCGACCGAGGCCGATCAAGCTTGACGGTGATGTTTTTGATCTGCTTGGACAGCCGGCTGATGGCCGAGCGGATGCGCCGTTGCACGTATCGGCGCAAAGTCTCGTCGATTTCCGGGTGTTTGGCCACAATTTCAGTGTTCATGCCATGTCCTCCTGTTCAGGTTTATTGCCTGTGTGGCAAATAGACAATTGAAGTGTAGCGTGGTTCAATATAAGAATAAACATGAATAAAAGTTAATATTTGTTCGATAAAAATGGATTATTTGGTTTGAAGATCACTGAACTCAATTATCACCATTTGCGTTATTTCTGGATGGTGGCTCACAGTGGCAGCGTCACGGCGGCTGCCAGGCAATTGGGTCTTCGAACGCAAACCCTGTCCAGCCAGATTGCTTTGCTGGAACAGCAGGTGGGTCGGGCTTTGTTTCAGCCCGTGGGGCGTGGCTTGGGCCTGACAGAGGCCGGGCGTTTGGCCTTGCGGTATGCGGACCAGATTTTCCAGTTGGGCGAGCAACTTGCTGAAAGCCTTCAGGACGAGGAGCTCGATTACACGCTCCGCCTGTCTGTGGGAATAGCCGATGCGCTGCCGAAGACTGTCTCGTTTCACATGATAGAACCTGTGCTGGGTTTGCAACGCCCGGTTCGTCTGGTGTGCACCGAGGGGCGATTTGAGGTGCTCTGCTCTGCCCTGGTGCAGCACCAAATCGATGTGGTGTTGGCCGAGCGACCGGGTGGGCAGGGCACAGCCCATCTGCGGGTGGCGAAACTGTTGTCTTACCCGGTGCGTATTTTTGCAAGCCCCGCCTTGCGGGCTCGCTATGGAGAGAATTTTCCACAGAGCCTGGCGCGTGCACCTTTTTTGCTGCCGGGCCGCAACAATGTGCTGCGCTTGAAGATGGAGCAGTGGTTTGAAAGCCTGGGCATTGAGGTGCAGGTGGTGGGTGAATTTGATGACCTGGCGCTTCTGGAGACCTTCGGACGCGCTGGCCTGGGTTTGTTTGCCGTTCCGGCCTTGATGATTGATGACGTGGTGCGGGATGAGCACCTGGTGCATGTGGGCGATGCACCCGGTGTGACGGAGGACTTTTTTGCTTTCACCCACCCGCGCAATTTGGTGCATCCGGCCCTGAGACTGCTTTTTGATCAAAATCAGGGTGTGCACGAGTAAACCCGAGTCGCGCAGCCGCAGGTGGTGCAGTACACTGCGGGCTTGAAATTTTTGGTTGAAGCGCCATGTTTTTGCGCATTGTTTCCGTCATGTTCCCAGTGTTCGCCATTGTGGCCGTGGGCTATTGGTATGGGCGCATCAAGAAGCCCGACATGCGTTTGGCCAATCAGTTGAACATGGATTTTTTTGTGCCAGCCTTGGTGTTTTCTGCCTTGGCGAGCAAGTCCTTTGACCTTCAATCGCATTGGTTGCTGGCCATTGGAGGAAGCGTGGTGGTGCTTGGGTCTGGCCTGTTTGCCTGGCCCATTGCGCAATGGCTGAGGGTGGATCCGCGCCTGTTCGTGCCGCCGATGATGTTCAACAATTCAGGCAACATGGGATTGCCACTGGCCATTCTGGCGTTTGGTGAAAGCGCACTGCCTGCTGCGGTGATGTTGTTTCTGGTGAGCAACACCTTGCACTATTCGTTGGGCACCTGGATGATGAGCCCCACCGCGCGGTTGGCAGGTTTGTGGCGCGAGCCGGTGATCATGGCCTCGATTGCCGGTCTTGCCGTGAGCCTGTTGCAGGTCGAGCTGTGGCCGCCGCTTTACTTTGCCATCAAGATGTTGGGCGACGTGTCCATTCCGCTGCTGCTCTTCTCTCTGGGTGTTCGCCTCACCCAGGCGGATTTTTCAGATGTAAAGTTTGGCATGTTGGGGGCGGTGGTGTGCCCGCTATCGGGCCTGTTGCTGGCGGCCTTGTGCGTGTGGCTGTTGCCTTTCGAGCCTGAGCACGCAGCCATGCTGATTGTGTTTGGTTCGTTGCCACCGGCTGTGCTCAATTTTGTGTTTGCCGAGAAGTACGGTGTTCAGCCCGAGCGCATGGCCTCTTTGGTGATGGTTGGCAATTTAATGAGCGTGTTGTTCGTCGCGATGGCCCTGTACTGGGTGTTGTGAGGCGGGCATTTGTATCACCAGTTGTTGCGGCTGCGGCAAACGTATTTCTCCATCGCTGAGCAGCGCCGGGTAGCGAGCCAACTCCACTTGCAGGCGAGTCGCATGTTCAGGGGTGTGCACATGCGCGGTGTTTGGACCAGTGCGCATGCCCAGGGCTTCAAGGGAAAGGGTTTTCAGCCAAAGACCAGGTGCCAACTGCTCCACCGCGCTGTAAACCTGCCCCAGGGTCTGCGTGTCAAGCAAGCCCACGCGGATTTGTACGTGGGCACCTTGCTTGCTGCGCTCGATCAGGCGCAAAGCCTGAAGCTCGGTGTTCAGGCGCATGGGCGGCAGGGCATGGCCCAAGTGAATGCTCAGGGTGTTGTGGCTCAGTTCAACAGCGGGTTGGTCGATATGGATCAGGTCATGCAAGCTTAAGCCAACCCAGGTGAGCAGGTTTTGCACGGGCAGTCCCAAGACGCGTACTTCAGAGGGCGTAAAAGACAGGCTGCGCCGGTCGGGGCCAATCAGGAGTTGCCCTTGGAGCTGCGCAGGCAGCCAGACGGTGGGCAAACCCAAAATACTGGGGCGCACCCTCAGCTCCAGTGAAAGCCCCTGCGGATGCACCTGGGTGCGCACCGCCCGAATGGGGCTGCCCCGGTAGGCAAACAGGTGCTTGTTCATGAGCGCATCCAGCGCCAGTTCGTCCAATTCAATCAAGCCGGCAAGCACCTGCTGCTCGGTGTTGGGCAGTGTTTCCAGGCTGTTGGCGGCACTGGCGCTGAGCAACTTTTCTACACGCACCTGAACGCCTTGCTGGGTGTACAGGTCGGCACGGTGCACGGCCAGAAGCAGTGGCGATGATCGCGGCAACACATGGGCTGGCAAATCGCCCTTCATGGATGCCAGGCCGGGCACCCCCTGTTCTAATGCCCGGTTGACTGATGCGGACAGAGGAGGGGCGTGGGTGTTGATCCAGGCGGCACCATCGGGGCGCAGCAGAACAGTGCTGGCCCGCACGGTGCCAAGCAGATTGGGGAGGCTCAGGGTCAATGGGCTGTTCTCGCCGGCGGTGGCCAGTGTTGGCTTGCCTGCAAGGGTCAGCCCTGCGGCGAAAACCGCGCCCCCCTCAGTGTACACATAGCTGGTCGGGCAAAGGCTGGCTTTGCAAAAGCCGGGCGGTGCGGATGGGGTGCGCCCAAGAACAGCCTCGATCCCGCCTTCTAGCAAGACCAGCTCGATCAGATCGAAATCCATGCCGGGTTTGTCCATCAGCTGCTGGGGTTTGAGCACCAAGGACTGACCCCGCAAAAAGACCGACTTGGACTTCATGTCCACCAGCGACGCCAACTCCATGTTGGTTGCCAGCAGTGCTTTGTAAATGGGCACGCCCGCCACCACCATGCTGCTTGGCTTGAGTACGATTTCGCCGGGATTGTGGATTTGGGGCATCCCTTCCATCCGGAAAGGCAGCCAAATTCCAAGGCGTTTGATTTTTCCTTCCACCCGCATGCCGGCTGGAAGACTACGCACCGCCTCAACCCGGATGGGTGCGCCGGATTGCCCCAGCTCCGCTTGCACTGCCTGCGCGATTGCAGCGTCGCTGAGCACCACGCGGGCATGGTCAATCTGGAGGCGATAGCTTGTGGGATCGTCCAGGTTCACCAAAGGCTGGCCACCATTGGGCCGAGCCGTGCCATTGAGCGAGAGCACCTGTAACTCGAGCGCGTTTTGCAGGGTCACCTGAGCCTGCCGGGCTTCCAGGGTCACCTGCCCAGGCACGGTGGCGATGTTGGGCAGTGAGACTCGCCAGTCCACCGGGGCGGCTGGCTGGACGGAGGGCGCAAACCCCAGCGCCACGCTGTGTGCAAAAACCAGGAGTGCCCCACCACACAGGCGCGCAGGCCAATGGGCGCATGGCGTGGCCGTCATGGATTTTTGGTGCCCCAGAGCTCATTCAAACGGTTTTGGCGACCACAGGTGGTTTTGTAGTACTTGTAGCGAAGCGGATTTTTTTTGTAGAAGTCCTGGTGGTAGTCCTCGGCCACATAAAACGCTTGGGCTTCTTCCACCGTGGTGTAGATTTTGCTGAACTTGCCGGATTTGATCAGATCGTCCTTGCTTTTCTGAGCGGCCTGCTTCTGCTCCCGGTTGATGGTGTAGATCACCGAGCGGTACTGTTCACCAATGTCGCAGAACTGGCGATTGCTGACCGTGGGGTCGACATTCACCCAGAAATGTTCCAGCAGCTTTTGGTAGCTCACCAGCTCCGGGTTGTAGCGCACCCGCACCACCTCCACGTGACCGGATTTGCCGGTGCTCACCTCGTCATAGCTGGGGCTGGATGTTTTGCCGCCCGAGTAGCCCGACACCACGTCTGTGACACCTGGCAGTTTCTCAAAGGCTTCTTCCATGCACCAAAAACACCCGCCACCAAAAATGGCCTCTGCCGGCTGCGCAGCATGCCCATGGGCAGGAAGCAGGCTGATGAAAAAGAGCGCAGCAATTTTTGATGGCAATGCAACATGGGCCATGGGGACTCCAACTTTGTTCAGGTTTTGCTTTCGTTCAGACTCCAGTTTTGAAATAATGTTCACCCTTTCCTGAATTTTCCATAAAAATCATGAGTTTGTTGCCCCACGCGCTGGAACTGCTGGCCCCCGCCCGAGACGCGGACATCGGACGCCAGGCGGTGCTGCACGGCGCCGATGCTGTGTACATTGGCGGGCCGATCTTTGGTGCACGGCACAATGCGAGCAATTCTGTCAGCGACATTGCTGGTTTGGTGGCCTTTGCCCACCGTTACCATGCCCGCATTTTCACGACCATCAACACCATTTTGCACGACGCGGAGCTGGAAGAGGCCCGCAAGCTGATCTGGCAGTTGTACGACGCCGGTGTGGATGCCTTGATCATTCAGGACATGGGTTTGCTGGAGATCGATTTGCCCCCCATCCAGCTGCATGCCAGCACCCAGTGCGACATTCGCACCGCGGAGAAGGCAAAATTTTTGGCTGACAGCGGATTTTCTCAGCTCGTGCTCGCACGGGAGCTGAGCATCCCGCAGATTCAGGCGGTGAAGTCTGCCATTGGTGAATCTGCCACCATCGAATACTTCATCCATGGCGCCTTGTGCGTTGCGTTTTCTGGTCAGTGCTACATCAGCCACGCCGAAACCGGTCGAAGTGCCAACCGGGGTGATTGTTCGCAGGCTTGCCGCCTGCCCTACACCTTGAAGGACCAGGATGGGGCGGTGGTCGCGTTTGACAAACACCTGCTGTCCATGAAAGACAATAACCAGAGTGGCAATCTGGAGGCCTTGATCGACGCCGGTGTGCGGTCTTTCAAGATAGAGGGCCGTTACAAGGACATGGCCTATGTGAAGAACATCACCGCACACTACCGGATTTTGCTCGATGAGATCATGGAGGAACGTGGGGAGTTTGTGCGCGCATCCAGCGGCACCACGCGTCACTACTTCCGGCCGGACCCCGACCGGAATTTTCACCGGGGTGCCACCGACTACTTCGCAACCGGGCGCAAGGTGGACATTGGCGCATTTGACTCGCCCAAGTTTGTCGGCTTGCCTGTGGGGCATGTACTGGCTGTGGGCGAGAAGAGCTTTGACATTGAATGCACCGAGACCTTGAACAACGGCGATGGCCTGAACTACATGCGCAAACGGGAGGTGGTTGGTGTGCAGGTGAACCGGGCAGAGAAGATGCCCGCCCTGCGTGGCGCTGAGCCTGGTACCCAGGTGTACCGGATTTTCCCGAAAGACCCGATGCCCATGTACATGGGCTTGAGGCCTGGCTTGCCAGTGCATCGCAATCGGGATCATGCGTGGGACATGGCCTTGGCCAAAACCAGTGCAGAGCGCCGCATCGGGGTGTGGTTGACGTTGAGAGACTTGTACAAAGCGGGTGTTCTGGCAGGGCTTTGCCTGGAGATGATTGATGAAGATGGTGTTTCTGTGGTGGTTGACGCAGAAATGCCCCTTGAGCCCGCCCAGCAGGCCGACAAGGCCCATGCCACGCTGGTGCAGCACATGGGCAAGTTGGGCAACACCGAATTGCATGCTCTGGGGGTGGAAGTGAAAACCAGCCAACCTTGGTTTGTGCCCGCCGGTGCAGTCAATGCCCTGCGCCGTGAGGCGGTGGAGCAACTCATGGACAAGCGTGTGCAACAGTGGCCCCGCCCGGCCCGCAAGTTGCCCGTGGAGCCGCCGGTGCCCTACCCTGAAAGGTCGTTGAGCTTTTTGGCCAATGTCTACAACGACAAAGCGCGAGCATTTTATAAAAAGCACGGTGTAGAAATGATTGCGGCGGCCTATGAGGCGCATGAGGAGGCCGGTGAGGTGCCCGTTATGATCACCAAGCATTGTCTGCGATTTTCGTTTAATTTGTGTCCAAAACAGGCCAAAGGCGTAAAAGGCGTGCAGGGACAAGTGAAGGCTGAGCCCATGGTGCTGGTCAACGGCGACCAAAAATACACTTTGAAATTCGATTGCAAACCTTGCGAAATGCACATCATGGGTACAATTCGCCGGGATATTTTCAACAGCCCACCACCCTCGGTGGTGCCTGTTCAGTTTTTCAGCAAAAGACCCGAGCGGTAAGTGCTTGATCTTGTTTGCTTGATTCTGTTTTCATAGTGACGTCTTATTTTTGTCATTTTTTTGTCATACTTTCTGGATACCCTTACGGG
The DNA here is from genome assembly GCA_036275255.1 of Limnobacter sp. Lineage (GTDB taxonomy): Bacteria > Pseudomonadota > Gammaproteobacteria > Burkholderiales > Burkholderiaceae_B > Limnobacter. Next base: position 18,824 of record DASUEC010000343.1, read on the forward strand.
TCTGAATCCAACACTCCGCGGGCAAAGCCTTAAAACATGTCAACCGTTCCGACCATCAAAGCCCCCAGCAAACGGGGCGATGCCATTTTCGGCCTGCTGACCAGCGGAGCCTCATTGTTCACCCTGTTGCTGCTGGGCGGAATCATTGTTTCCCTGGTCGTGGCCTCATGGCCGACCATCACGGCATTCGGCATTGATTTTCTGATTACAGCCAATTGGGACCCGCCCATTGATGAATACGGTGCGCTGGTGCCCATTTATGGCACTTTGGTGACCTCGCTGATTGCACTCATCATTGCGGTGCCCATCAGCTTTGGGATTGCGCTTTTTTTGACCGAGCTGTCCCCGCCCTGGCTCCGTCGGCCACTTGGCACAGCCATTGAGCTGCTTGCAGCGGTGCCTTCGATTGTTTATGGCATGTGGGGGTTGCTGGTGTTTGCACCCATTTTTGCCAAATACGTGCAGGCGCCCATGAATGCCACGATTGGCCAGGTGCCTGTGATTGGTGCACTGTTTTCAGGCCCGCCCATTGGCATTGGCTTGTTGTGCGCGGGTGTTGTGCTGGCCATCATGATCATCCCGTACATTGCGGCGGTGATGCGCGATGTGTTTGAGGTGACTCCTGTGATGTTGAAGGAAGCGGGCTACGGCATGGGCTGCACCACCTGGGAGGTGGTGTGGAAAATTGTGCTGCCTCACACCAAAGTCGGGGTGATTGGGGGTGTCATGCTGGGCCTTGGACGTGCTTTGGGTGAGACCATGGCCGTGACCTTCGTGATTGGCAACACCAATTACCTCAATGACATTTCCTTGTTCTCGCCTGGCAACAGCATCACCTCTGCCCTGGCCAACGAATTTGCAGAGGCAGACGCCGGGCTGCACACGTCGGCCCTGATGGAGCTTGGGCTGATTCTCTTCCTGATTACCTTTGTTGTTCTGGTCGCGTCCAAGCTGCTGCTGGCCAAGTTGTCGAGCAACGGGAGGTAAGCAACCATGAACGCCATCGTCAAAGACATGAACCCCAAGAATCAAGACAGTGTGACCACCGTGGCGGTGGACGAACGTGCCCGCCTCAAAATGCAGGGCAAGCGGCGGGTGATCAATACGTTTGCACTCACCCTGTCGCTGGCGGCCATGGCCTTCGGTCTGTTTTGGTTGATCTGGATTTTGTACACCACGGTCACGCTGGGCGTGAGCGGCCTTTCCGCGCAGTTGTTCACGCAGATGACTCCCCCACCCAATGCAGAGGGCGGTGGCTTGGCCAATGCAATCGTTGGCAGTTTGTTGATGGTGGGTTTTGCGACCCTGTTTGGCACCCCGTTGGGGATTTTGGCGGGTATTCACCTTGCCGAGTCTCGCCCTGACAACAAACTTGCATTGAGCGTTCGGTTCATCAATGACATTCTTCTTTCTGCACCGTCCATTGTGATTGGCTTGTTTGTTTATGCGGTCATGGTGCGGCCCATGGGTTATTTTTCTGCCTGGGCGGGTGTGGTTGCATTGGCATTGATCCAGATTCCGATTGTGATCCGCACCACGGAGAACATGTTGCGCTTGGTGCCGGACGCCTTGCGCGAGGCGGCGTTTGCCTTGGGCACGCCCAAATGGAAAATGGTCATGGCCATCACGGTGAAAGCCTCATACGCAGGCATTCTGACCGGTATTTTGCTTGGCGTGGCACGCATTGCTGGTGAAACCGCGCCACTGCTGTTTACGGCGCTGTCCAATCAGTTCTGGAACACCGACATGACAAAGCCCATGGCCAATTTGCCTGTCGTGATTTTCAATTTTGCCCTGAGTCCTTTCTCAAACTGGCAGGAGCTTGCTTGGGCAGGTGTATTCCTGATTACGCTTGGCGTGCTGGTGCTGAATGTGATTGCACGTTCGCTGCTGAAGAATTCCAAATAATTTTTGACCGAAGGCCTTCCTATGACCACGGAAACTGTGATTGAGAAAACCAAGCTGGATGTTCGGGATCTCAACTTTTACTATGGTGATTTTCATGCCATCAAGCACGTCAGCATGCAGATCCCGGAAAAGCGGGTGACGGCTTTCATTGGCCCGTCGGGTTGCGGCAAGTCCACTTTGTTGCGCACATTCAATAAAATGTATGCCCTTTATCCGGAGCAGCGCGCCGAGGGGCAGATTCTGATGGATGGCGAGGACCTGATCACCTCCAAAAAAGACATTGCCCTGATTCGGTCCAAAATCGGCATGGTCTTCCAGAAGCCAACCCCCTTCCCGATGAGCATTTACGAGAACATTGCATTTGGTGTGCGCCTCTTTGAGAAGCTCTCCAAAGGCGAGATGGATGAGCGGGTGGAGTGGGCACTGACCAAGGCGGCACTCTGGAAAGAAGTGAAAGACAAGCTCAATCAGAGTGGGAACGGTTTGTCGGGTGGCCAGCAGCAGCGGCTTTGCATTGCGCGCGGCATTGCAATCAAGCCCGAGGTGTTGTTGTTGGACGAGCCTTGCTCGGCACTGGATCCCATTTCAACCGCCAGCATTGAAGAGCTCATCACTGAGCTGAAGGAAGACTACACGGTGGTGATTGTGACCCACAACATGCAGCAGGCTGCCCGCGTGTCCGATTACACCGCTTACATGTATCTGGGTGAGCTGATTGAGTTCGGCGTGACCGACCAGATTTTCCTGAAACCCAAAAAGCAGGAAACCGAGAACTACATCACAGGCCGTTTTGGCTGAGCAAGCCGGTACAGCCCAGGCGACGAAAAGGAGCCGCACAGTGCAAGCCGTGTGGCTTTTTTACATTTATGTATCTGCCATATTTTTGTCATGATTCTGAAACATTCCTCATTCATCATGAGGACACTTTAAAAAGTGAGGTGAATAATGTTCAACATCAAATCTATTGCGACAGTGATCTCTGCCGGCGCCTTGGCCCTGGGCGTGTCCGCTGCCAATGCCGCTGAAATTACTGGCGCAGGCGCTACTTTCCCTGCCCCAATCTATTCGAAGTGGGCCGACGCCTACAACAAAGAAACTGGCAACAAGGTGAATTACCAGTCCATCGGTTCTGGTGGTGGCATCAAGCAGATCACCGCCAAGACGGTGGATTTTGGTGCGTCTGACATGCCTCTGAAGCCCGAGGACCTGGCAGAAAAGGGAATGATGCAATTCCCGACCGTGATTGGCGGTGTGGTGCCCGTGGTGAACCTGCAGGGCATTGCCCAGGGTCAAATGAAGCTGACTGGCACCGTGCTGGCCGATATCTACCTGGGCAAAATCACCAAGTGGAACGACAAGGCGATCGTGGCCCTGAACCCAGGCATCAATTTGCCAGACACCGACATCGGTGTGGTGCGTCGTGCAGATGGATCCGGCACCACCTTTATTTTCACGAATTACCTGAGCAAGGTCAGCCCCGAGTGGAAGAGCAACGTCGGTGAAGGCACTGCGGTGAAGTGGCCTGTGGGCCTGGGTGGCAAGGGCAACGAAGGTGTATCCGCCTTTGTGCAGCGTTTGCCCAATTCGATTGGTTATGTGGAGTACGCATACGCCAAGCAGAACAAGCTGACATACACACAGCTGGACAACAAGGACGGCAATTTTGTTGCGCCCACCGAAGAAGCGTTCAAAGCTGCTTCCGCAGGTGCTGACTGGACCAAAAACCAGTTCTACGAAATTCTGACCCTCCAGCCTGGCAAAGATGCATGGCCCATCACTGGCGCAACATTCATTCTGTTCCACACGCAGCAGGCCAACGCTCAAAAGGCATCGGATGTGCTGAGCTTCTTCAAGTGGGCCTACGCAAAAGGCGACAAGATGGCTTCTGACCTGGACTATGTTCCTCTGCCAGATGCCACCGTGAAGTTGATTGAGAATGCCTGGAAAACCGTGAAAACAACTGATGGCAAGGCAATCGCAGTGAAGTGATATTGCGCATGCAGTGTACAAAAAGGCCTCTTCGGGGGCCTTTTTCTTTTGCGCTGCATGATTGAGCTGCATGTCCGGTAACGTTACCATTTGATACAAAATATGAAAAAGTGGTAATTGTCAGGAGACAGAGCGGTGATAGATTCCTCCGATTTTGCGTTGTGGACGCAGTGGTTGTACCTGGCCGCCTTGCCGTATTTTTTTGGTGCCATGGCTTTGGAGGGGTTTGCCATTCGACGGCACAGCGCCGGTGCATGGTATACGGGCTACGAGTGGCGGGACTCCTTGTGTTCAATCGCCATGGGCGCCTTGAAGCTGGCGACCATGGCGATTGCGGCGCTGTGGGCCTTGCCCATCATGGCCTGGTTGTATCAACACCGCCTGTTTGATCTGCCTGTGTCCAGTTGGTGGTTTGTGCCTTTGGTGGTGCTGGCCGATGACTTTTGTTATTACTGGTACCACCGATGTGCCCATCGTTGTGCGGCCTTCTGGGCCGAGCATTCTAACCACCACACCAGCGAGCGCTACAACCTGAGCACTGCGCTGCGCCAAAGTGTGTTGGGGCCTGTTTACACCTTTGTGTTTTGGCTGCCTCTGCCTTTGCTGGGCATGGATCCCTTGGCGGTCACATTGGCGCACACCATCAACCTTCTCTACCAGTACTGGATACACACCGAGACATTGGAGGTGAAGGGTTGGTTTGAAAGGGTGTTCAATTGTCCGCAGCATCACCGCTTGCACCATGCCAAAAACACCGAGTATCACGATTGCAATTACGGTGGCATTTTGATTGTGTGGGATCGCTGGTTTGGAACGTACAAGGAGTTCGTGCCGGGGGTGAAACCTGTGTACGGCACGTTGACCCCCGTGTTAACCACCAACCCGTTCAAGCAGGCGGTTGCCGGGTGGGGGCATTTGCTTCACAAGGCCGGCAAGGCACGTGGACTTAAAAACCGTGTGTTGTGCTTTGTCAAGCCGCCGGGCTGGCTGCCGGAGTAAACAGTTTGTACAGTGCAATGGCCACGCATGCGCCCACCAGCTGAAAAACGACGTAAGCCGGCACGTCGGCTGGTGCAATGCCCGCAAAGGTGTTCGAGAACATTCTGCCAAAGGCGGCGGCGGGGTTTGCGAACGATGTGCTGGAGGTGAACCAGTAAGCTGCGCCAATGTAGCAGGCCACCATGCCCGACACGCGTTGGGCATGGCCCAGCAAAATCACCAGCAGCAAGCCGGCGGTGGCCACGATCTCGCCAGTCCAGATGCCCCAGCCGGTGCGTGCCTTTTCGGAGAACTGCAGCAGGGGTAGATCGAACATCTGGTGAACCATCAACGCGCCGGCAAACGCACCAGCCAGTTGCACCACCACATAGGGGGCGAGCTCGCCGGCCTTTTGACGCTTGAGCAACACCATCGCCAGGCTGACAGCCGGGTTGAAGTGCGCTCCACTGATGGGGCCAAACACCTCGATGAGGATGTACAGGCCAAACACGGTCGCCAAGGTGTTGGCGATCAGGGCCACGCCGTTGTTGCCCGCCGAGAGGTTCTCGGCCATGACGCCAGAGCCAATCACCACAGCAATCAGAAGCAGCGTGCCCAAAAATTCGGCCGCCAGCTTTTGCGTGAAGGAATGTTGCATGGCCACTCAGCTCCGCGCGATTTGAGCGAGGGCTGTGTTCAGCTCCGCGGCGCTCATGTCGCCCAAGGGCAATTGAATGAGCTGCATCATTTTGTAGGCAATGGCTTGACGGGTGAGTTCAAAGGCGCTGGATTTGCTTTCCTCCGGCGCGTTGGAGGGGTCTGGGTAGCCCCAGTGGGTTTTTACTGGACTGCCGGGCCAGTAAGGGCATTGCTCGGCAGCGGCGCTGTCGCAGACGGTGATCACGATGTCGATTCTGGGTGCACCAGGCTCTGTGAACACATCCCAGCTTTTGCTGTGGTAAGCACTGGTGTCAATGCCTGCATTTTGCAAGGCTTGCAAGGCGTAGGGGTTGACGCGGCCGCTGGGTGCACTGCCCGCGCTGAACGCCTGGATGGGTTTGCCATGCTGCCTGGCAAGATGGTTCAACATGCCCTCGGAAAGCACGCTGCGTGCGGAGTTGTGGGTGCAGAGAATCAAAACGTTGGTGGTCATGGAGATACTTTTCCGATTTGTTGAACTTCGTGTTGCAGACTGAGTTTTTCAAGTTTGTGGATGGGCAAGGCAAGCATCAGTTCGATCCGCTTTCGCAGCAACAGGGCCACATTGCGAAATTCGTGCAGGATGTGGTCGTGATCGCCTTCTGCCTTGGCCGGGTCGGGTGCTCCCCAGTGGGCAAGTATGGGTTGACCTGGCCAGACCGGGCACATCTCCCCAGCCGCCTGATCGCACACTGTGAACACAAAGTCCATGGCCGGGGCTTGTGCTTCGGCAAATTCACTCCAGCTTTTGCTGCGCAGGCCTTCGGTTGGAATGTCCCAGCGTTGAAGAATCTCAAGCGCATAGGGGTTGACCTTGCCCGTGGGGTGGCTGCCCGCAGAATAGGCCTTGAACTGGCCATGCCCAAGTTGGTTGAGAATGGCTTCACTCAGAATGGAGCGGGCGGAGTTGCCTGTGCAAATAAAAAGAACGTTGAACACCTTGTCATCCATGTTGAGCCTCGCATTGGGGGGTTGGCAGGCCACAGCTCTGGCCTTGGCAGCAGTTTTCGGTGAGGTAAGACACCACGCGGTTCATCTGCTCAAACCGTGCCGAGTAGATCAGGTTTCGACCTTCACGCACGGGCTGAACCAGATTGGCGTTGGCCAACTCTTTGAGATGAAAGGACATGGTTGCCGGTGGCACCTGCAGGGACTCGCACAGTTGGCTCGGCGTGAGCCCATTGGGCCCCGCCACCACCAGCGCACGGAATACACGCAGCCTGGAGGGTTGTGCAAGGGCGCTGAGGGCTTTGATGATGTCTTTTTCTTCCATATTTTTATGATAATGGAAATATAGTTGGGATTCAATGAAGGATTTGTGACGGTCGGTCGTGACATCGGACCGGGGTCACGCCAATGCGTTTTGTGTTTTAACCTTGCGTACCCTGGCTGCTTTTGGGGTGTGTTGGCGGGCAACTGTGGCGTGGCTGGTGAACTGCGAGCGGCTGCGAAGCCAATCGGCAGACAGCTGCCACACATGCTCGCGTGCCTTGCTGCCCAGAATGACGCCCATGTGCCCACCTGGTGCGAGTAAAAACTGGGCATCTTTGCTGGCCGACAATTTGATGCTTTGCTTGGCCATGCTGGCCGGCACCAAGTGATCGGTTTCTCCGGCAAACACAAGCATGTTGGCTGTGATGTTGCCCAGCGCAGTGTATTTGTTGCCAATCTTGACTTTGCCCTGGGCGAGCTTGTTGTCTACGGCAAACCGCACCATGAAGTCGCGCACCACACCGCCGGGGTACAGCATCATGTTGTTGAGGTAATCGGCGGTGGTGGTGTGTTGTTCCACAAATTCGCGGTCGTGAAGGCGGGTCAGCAAGTCCCAGTAGGTGGTGATGCTTGCCACCGGTGCAGTGAGTTTGAAACCCAAACTGACCATCCAGCCGGGTGGGGTGAAAAGCAGGGGGTTGATTCTGTCCAGGCGGAATTCGCTGTACTTGCGAATGAACCGCGCAGTCACATTGAGTGTGGTGGAGGCGACAGCCATGATGTTTTTGCCGTTGCGCAAATCGATCGGGCTGGCCACGGTGACCAGGTTGCGAATGTGCTTGTCTTCCCCATAACCTGCGTACAAAAGGCAGAGAAGGCCGCCCATGCACCAACCAAACAGTGAGACATCGTTGCTGCCACTGTGCTTGCGCACCGTGGACATGGCTTGTCCCATCATGTCGTGGCTGTAATCATACAGCCCAAGTTTTGCGTGTTTGCGCTCGGGTTTGCCCCAGTCGATCAAATAGACACGAAAACCCGCCTCAACCATGAACTTGACCAGGCTGCGGTCGGGCATCAAGTCAAAGGTTTCGGTGGTGACACCCAAGGGTGGCACCATCACCACCGGGATGGCGTGCTGCCGGCCCGGCGGCGTCTCGCTCTCGCCTTCGGCAAGGCTGGCGTGTGGAGCCACTTCTGCCGGGGCGTAGTAGCGCACGCGCATGGGCAAATGTTCGGCAATTACCTCATACTCGGTTTTGCCAGACTGAATCAGAATGTCTTTGCGGAAAAACCAGTCCGCCGCATTGGTGGCGGTGCTCACAGCCAATTCGTTGATCTTCAGGGCGGTTTTCAGGATTTTTTTCACGGTGTTGCACTGCGCAAAGGGTAGGACGCAGTTTATACGGTGCGTGGGGGAAATCGGATGAGTGTTTACTCTAATGTGCGTTCGTCAGCTCCATGGAGTTCCACAGGGCGGTCCAAATGCGCTGCCCGGCTTTGTCCACTTCATCGACTGCAGTCAAAAACCGGTTGCGCGCATCGGTGTCCACCCATTGCTCTGGCAGAAAGGGGTCGTACACCACATGTTTGATGGCGGCTCCACCCAACAGAAAGGACTCGCGCGCGGCCACCTCGGGTTCGAGGCTGCCATGGCGTTCAAGCCATGTTCTCATTTTCTTTTCTTGCTGCACGTAAATGGTTTCCAGCTCGCGGGGGTTCCAAAGCCTGGCGATTCGCCCACTCGCCTCGGCGTCGAAGTGGCTTGCTGCAAACACAGGGGCTTCCCGTTCCAGGCCGAGCCTGTACAGGCGCTTGCGCACCGCATCCAGGTGGTCTTCAATGTTGTTGGGGCGAATGAAAAGGTGTTCGTTGAGTGGCTGGAAGCCGAGCATGAGCAGGGCGCGTGCCCGCGCCCGTTGTTGTTTGGCCTCGTTGCGGGACAGCTTTTCGGCCTGCACAACAATGTAACTGCCGTCCCAGGGGCGGACCCGGGTGCCACGTGTGCGCCATGCCGCAACATCGTCGGCCAGGGTGTGTGCATCGTCGGTCAGTTGGTAAAGTGCACGCCCAGCCGATTCAATCAACCCCTCCGCAGACAGGCGAACCAGGGCCACACGCGTGTTGTTAACGCTGATGTCGAAGATGGCGCAGGCGGCAATGGCCTGCCTGGCGGACAAAGGCCGCCCATGGGATGCCAGAAGGAGGTCGAGGATGAGGCTTTTTGCGGTGGGTTTGCGCACGGTTTTTCTTGTTCTTTGTAGCTAAACCTGAAGTGTATGCAAGCGGGGCCTGCTGCGCAAATTGCCCCCCCGTTTGTGCGATGATTGCGGGACACAAAAACAAGGAGAACCCATGGTGAGGGCCTGGATTTCCAGACAAGCCAACCAGCCAGAGGCACAGCTTGAGACACTGGCCGACGCTGATTTTCCCGATGATGCAGTGGTGCTGCGCGTGCATTACAGTTGCCTGAATTACAAAGACGCACTGGCCTTGACTCACGCTGCGCCCATCGCGCGCACCTATCCCATGGTGCATGGCATTGATGCTGTGGGCGAAGTGCTTGCGTCGCGTGCCGAGCAATGGCCGGTGGGCACCATGTGCCAGGTCAATGATTGGGGCCTTGGGGAAACCCACTGGGGTGGTCTGGCCGAGCGATTGGTGGTGCCTTCGCAGTGGATCTCTCCCATCCCGCCTGGGCGCAGTGCCCGGTGGGCGGCTGCTTTGGGCACGGCGGGTTACACGGCGGCGTTGTGCGTGATGGCCCTGCAAGACCATCCGCTTGCGCCAGAAGATGGTCCCGTTCTGGTCACTGGTGTAAGCGGCGGTGTGGGCACGGTGAGTTGCCTGTTGCTTAAGCATTTGGGCTATGACGTGGTGGGTCTCACCGGTTCTATTGATGCAACCGGGGCACCTGTGTCAGATTCGGCAGCAGCGCATTTTGATCGCTTGGGTTTGGGGCCCAGCCAGTTGATACATCGCGAGTCCATGAGCCGGCCAGGCAAACCCTTGCAAAAGGAGCAGTTTGCTGCGGTGGTCGACAGCGTGGGTAGCCACACCTTGGTCAATGCCTGTGCGCAAACCCGTTACGGCGGCGTGGTGGCTGCCTGTGGTCTGGCGCAGGGCATGGATTTTCAGGGCAGTGTGGCGCCCTTTATTTTGCGCGGTGTGACCCTGCGTGGCATCAACTGTGTGTACCGCAGTCATGCAGAGCGTGACCGCGCATGGGGAATGCTTGCACAGGCCTTTGGGGAGTACGACCTTGACTTCATGCTTAAAGAGGTGCGCCTTGCGCATGCGCTGGACGCGGCGCGTCAGGTGTTGGC
>DASUEC010000344.1:0-5598 GCA_036275255.1 Limnobacter sp.
TGCGCTGAGCAGGGCAATTTTGGACATGGTGACGCGACGTTGCGAGGTGGCCTCTGGGTCCAATACGCGGTAGTACAAATCGTGTGAGAGGCTGCCTGCAATGGCCAGCAGCAGGCCATCGGCGGTGGAAAGCGCTGCCGCCAGGCCCCCAGCTGCAATCAAGCCCGACAAAAAGAAAGGCATGCCGGCAATCTCGGGGGTGATGAGCACCAAAATGTCGGGGCTCAAGCCAATTTCGGCAAACTGCACCACGCCATCCATGTTCACATCCTGCAAGCTGGCCAGGCCCGGCAGCACGCGAGACCACGCGCCAATCCAGTTGGGAATGTCGTTGTAACTCAAACCCACCAGGTTTTCATACACCACCACTTTGGCCACCAGGCTCAACCAGGGCGCGGCCAGATAAATCACCAAAATACACCCCAAGGCCACCACCACCGACCACCGGGTTTGTGATGCATTCGGCGTGGTGTAAAACCGGATGATGATGTGGGGCAAGGCCACCGTGCCGCACATCAGGGTAAAGGCCACTGCCAAAAAGTTAAACAAGGCTCCGCTGTTGGCCAGGCCTGCTTCATCCTGCACCGACCCAAAATGCGGCACACTGGCCTTGACCTTGTCCAGGTAACGCTGGCGCTCTTGGCTCCACAGGCGTTTGGCCTCAATGGGGTTGGCTGGGAATTCTTTGAGCACCCGCTCAGCCGCCTTGATCTCTTGAAAACTCGAACCATCGTAGCGGGCCAGCTCAAGATTTTTTCGGCGGGCTTCATAGCCCTCTGCCCAGGATGAGGGCAGGCTGTCGATGAGCAGTTGGTAGCGGTCGGCCTCCTTCAAGTAAATGGTGCGCACCTGGGCCTCGGCCGGGTCGGTGAAAAACTTGCGCTCTTGGTCACGCACATACTCGGGGTAGCTGCTGGCCTTGCCTTCGCTCAGGATGTCGGCGCGCCCCTGGCCGGTGTAGCTCATCACCGCGCCCACGCACACCATCATGGCAAGAATCATCACAATGTACTGGGCCACTGCCGTCCAGGTGACCGCACGCATGCCGCCCAAAAACGAGCACACCAAAATGCCAGCCAGGCCAAAAAACACACCGATGCCAAACTCCACACCCGCAAAGCGGGAGGTGATCAACCCCACCGCATAAATTTGTGCAATCACATACACAAACGACACCGTGATGGTGACCAACACACAAATGAGCCGCACCGCCCTGCCCTTGTCCAACCCGGCATAACGGGCGGCCAAAAAATCGCCAATCGAGAAAAACGCAAACTTGCGCAGGTAGGGTGCAATGAGCAAGGCGATCAATACAAAACCACCGGTCCAGCCCACCAACAAGGCCAGTGCCTCAAACCCGCTGTAGAACAGGGTGCCAGCCACCCCCAAGAACGAGGCTGCGCTCATCCAGTCGGCCGCGGTGGCCATGCCGTTGTAGGCCGCGGGCACCGAGCGGGAGGCCACAAAATACTCCTGCATGTCGCTGGTGCGGCTGAGCAGGCCAATCACTGCATATCCGCCCAGGGTGACGAAAATAAAAAAGTAACCGATCCATTGGCGACCCACGCCTTGGTCTTCCATCACGGCGGCCACCACAATGCACAGCAAAAAACCAAAGGTAAGCGCTGAGAAAAACCGGGTCAGGCCCAGGGTGAAGCTCATGTGCCCTCCTGTGCGCCACAGGCCTTTTGCAACAAAAAAAACCAGCCCATGGCCATGGGACTGGTTTTTTTCGAACGCATGGTGCGCTGGTTCAAGGCCATCGCCAGGATCAATTGGATTTGCTCAACTGGTCCAGAATGGCCGGGTTTTCCAGTGTGGACGTGTCTTGTGTGATCTGCTCGCCCTTGGCCAGGCTGCGCAACAAACGGCGCATGATTTTGCCCGAACGGGTTTTAGGCAAGTTGTCACCAAAGCGGATTTCCTTCGGCTTGGCAATTGGCCCGATGTCTTTGCCCACCCAGCCCTTGAGGTCGTTGGCCAGTTTGGTGCGGGCCTCGGCATCCACCGGGCGATCGCCTTTTAACACGACAAAGGCCACAATGGCTTCGCCAGTCAACTCATCTGGGCGCCCCACCACGGCGGCTTCGGCAACCAGTTCGTTGGCCACCAGGGAGCTTTCAATTTCCATGGTGCCCATGCGGTGGCCCGACACATTCAGCACATCGTCAATTCGCCCCATGATTGTGAAGTTGCCGGTGGTCTTGTCGCGCACAGCGCCATCGCCGGCCAGGTACAGCCTGCCCCCCAACTCCTCGGGAAAATAGCTTTTTTTGAAGCGGTCCGGGTCGCCCCAAATGGTGCGAATCATCGAAGGCCATGGGCGCTTCACCACCAAAATGCCGCCCTGGCCATCGGGCAGATCGCCTCCGGTTTCATCCACCACGGCGGCCATGATGCCGGGCAGTGGCAAGGTGCATGAACCAGGCACCAGCGGTGTGGCTCCCGGCAGCGGGGTGATCATGTGTCCACCGGTTTCGGTCTGCCAGAAGGTGTCCACGATGGGGCACCTCTCGCCGCCCACGTTCTTGTAGTACCACATCCACGCCTCAGGGTTGATGGGCTCACCCACCGAACCCATCAGGCGCAGGCTGGACAGGTCGTAGCTCTTGGGATGCACTTTCTCATCGGCCTCGGAGGCTTTGATCAGCGAGCGAATGGCTGTGGGGGCTGTGTAGAAAATGGTGGCCTTGTGGCGCTGAATCATGTCCCAGAAACGGCCTGCATTGGGGTAGGTGGGCACGCCCTCAAACACAATCTGCGTGGCACCCACCGCCAGTGGGCCATAGGCAATGTAGGTGTGGCCGGTGATCCAGCCAATGTCGGCTGTGCACCAAAACACATCGCTGGGCTTGATGTCGAAGGTCCACTTCATGGTGAGCATGGCCCACAGCAGGTAACCCGCTGTGCTGTGCTGCACACCCTTGGGCTTGCCCGTGGAGCCCGAGGTGTAAAGAATGAACAGCGGGTGCTCGGAGTCCACCATTTCTGGTGCGCACACCTCGCTCTGCTTGTCTGCGAGCTCGTGCAAATACTGGTCGCGCCCCGCTTGCATGGCCACATCGCCACCCGTGCGCTTGTAAACAATTACGTTTTTCACAGACTCGCAGCCACCCAGGCTGAGGGCCTCATCCACGATGGATTTGAGTGGCAATTGCTTGCCGCCACGCACCTGTTGGTCGGCGGTGAACACGGCCACAGCGCCTGTGTCCATGATGCGGTCTTGCAAGGCCTTGGCCGAAAAACCGCCAAACACCACGGAGTGGGTCGCGCCAATCCGGGCGCAGGCTTGCATGGCGGCCACACCTTCCACGCTCATGGGCATGTAAATCACCACGCGGTCGCCTTTTTTAACGCCCAGGCTCTTCAAACCATTGGCGATGCGGCTCACCTTGCCCAGCAAGGCCTTGTAGGTGACGCGGGTCACCTGGCCATCGTCTGCTTCAAAAATGAGTGCGACCTTGTCCCCCAGCCCTGCTTCGATGTTTTTGTCCAGGCAGTTGGCTGAGGCGTTCAATTCGCCACCTGTGAACCATTTGTAAAATGGCGCATTGGACTCGTCCAGCACCTGATTGAATGCCTTGGAAAACTGCAGGTTTTCTTTGGCCAAGCGCGCCCAGAATCCTTCAAAGTCGGTCTCGGCCTCTTTGCACAAGGCTTTGTAAGCGTCCATGCCGCCAATCGCAGCGCTGCGCTGCCATTCTGCATTGGGCTCAAACACACGGGTTTCGTGCGAAACAGATTCGATCGATGACATCCTGTCCTCCAAGGGTTACTGGGTTTTGTATTGATTTGATTTGGGTCCACAATAGGCAAGCGCTCTTACTCTCACCTTACACCATGGCGCACCACAGCAATTCGCGTTCCATGCCAAGGCACTCGCCCGAATGAGGGTCTGCTCTGCTATGATTTTGCCCATCTTCATTTCAGCCATGCTGCGCCGCACATCTGTCTAAAAATGCAACAAAACAAAAATTATCCCCCCATTCTGGCACGCCTCATTTTTGCGAGCCGCTGGTTCCAGTTGCCTTTGTATTTGGGCCTCATCGTGGCACAAGGCGTTTATGTTTATCACTTCCTGATCGAGCTTTGGCATTTGGTGGGGGGCGCAATCTCCCACACACTCACCGAGGCGGCCATCATGTTGATTGTCCTGGGGCTTATTGATGTGGTCATGATCTCCAACCTGCTCATCATGGTGATTGTGGGCGGCTACGAAACCTTTGTGAGCCGCATGCACCTTGAAAATCATCCGGATCAGCCAGAATGGCTGGACCATGTGAATGCTTCTGTCTTGAAAGTGAAACTGGCCATGGCCATCATCGGAATTTCGTCGATTCACCTGCTGAAAACTTTCATCAATGCAGAGCAATACGACGAAAAAACCATCATCGCGCAGGCCTCAATTCACGTGATTTTCCTGTTGTCTGCTGTGGCCATTGCGTACTGCGATAAATTGCTGCACCAGGCAACGCCCAGCAAAACCCATTAAAATACCAGCCTGCACCCAAGCCAATCAGGAGCTGTACATGACCACCATCAAGCAAGAGGATTTCATCTCCTCCATCGCAGACGCCTTTCAGTACATTTCGTACTACCACCCGCTCGACTACATTCAAGCGCTGGGCAAGGCCTATGAGCGGGAAGAGAGCCCCGCCGCCAAAGATGCGATTGCACAAATCCTGACCAACAGCCGCATGTGCGCCGAAGGCAAGCGCCCCATCTGCCAGGACACCGGCATTGCCGTGGTGTTCCTGAAGGTGGGCATGAATGTTCGCTGGGATGCCAAGCTCAGCGTGAGTGAAATGGTCAACGAGGGCGTGCGGCGCGCTTACCTGCACCCAGACAACAAGCTTCGCGCCTCGGTGCTGCTCGACCCCGCTGGTGCCCGCAAGAACAGCAAAGACAACACACCGGCCGTGATTCACTATGAGATTGTGCCCGGCAACGATGTGGAAGTGATTTGCGCAGCCAAGGGTGGCGGCTCCGAGAACAAATCCAAAATGGTCATGCTCAACCCCTCCGACTCCATTGTGGATTGGGTGTTGAAAACCGTTCCAACCATGGGCGCGGGCTGGTGCCCGCCCGGTATTTTGGGCATTGGTATTGGTGGCACGCCCGAGAAGGCCATGCTGCTGGCCAAAGAAAGCCTCATGGCGCCTTGCGATATTCATGAGTTGCTGGAGCGTGGCGCCAGCAACCGCATCGAAGAACTGCGCCTGGAGCTCTACGACAAGGTCAACTCCCTGGGCATTGGTGCGCAAGGCTTGGGCGGCTTAACCACCGTGCTGGATGTGAAAATTCTTGACTACCCCACGCATGCTGCCTCACTGCCGATCGCGATGATCCCCAACTGCGCGGCCACACGCCATGTGCATTTCCATTTGCACGGCGACGGCCCCGCCAAGCTGGAGGCCCCCAACATCTCCGACTGGCCGCAAGTCAGCTGGACGGCCGACACCGAGAAAAGCAAGCGCGTGAACCTTGACACCCTCACACCCGAAGAGGTGGCAAGCTGGAAGCCCGGCCAGACTTTGCTGCTGAACGGCAAAATGCTGACTGGCCGCGACGCTGCCCACAAACGCATCGCGGACATGC